>JBHLOJ010000071.1:0-17741 GCA_048940605.1 Promethearchaeota archaeon | reverse complement strand
TTTTTTCTATGTTTTGGAATTGCACGCGTATTTTTTATAATATATTATTTTTACGCTCCAGAATTATTTGATGGAGGAAATGGTACTGAAGTGGTTGAGTTTTTAATGATTAATTATCGATTTGCTACATTTTTTACTTGGTTGGGAACTGCTTGTGCTGTAGGAGTATTAGGAATTTTATTATTCCCACCAGATACTGATGTAGGAAAGAAGGAAGGAAAAAGAAATTCAATTAAAGCGTGGTTCGAAAATAAAAATAACATAAAATTACTGATTCGCATCGGATTATTTATTGTTCCTGTCATTATAGGAATTCTTGCATTAACATTGTCTGAAAAGTTATTTATGGATCCAGATTTTGTTCAACCACCACCCGATGGGTACGGTGTAACAGATAATATTATTAAAGTGATAATTGGTTCATGGGAGTATCCTCTTGGGAGATTTTTATTTAATTTCATATTTATGCCATTGTTCCTAGCATTAATCCCATTTATATTTCTATATCTTGCGTGGAAAACTTTTGGAGTATTAAGAAAATCATATGCGTTAAACGCTTTTGGGTTCCTTTTATATTTTATTGGAGGAAGAATATTGCAAGGGGCACTTGATGTAGCTGATTTACCTCATGTGAGAGCAATTTTACCACCATTGATAATATTATTAGCACTCCTTATATTGGTATTAGCCAACAACTATGAACAACTCAAATAATTTAACTTATTTGCACCTTTATTTCCTCTTAAATTCATTTTATTAATGCTTGAATCCTTAGATTTTTATTCTATTTTCAAAAAAGATTAAAATTTTATAACTGAATCGCTTTAAATTTAATATATTTAGAAATATATTTGAAATATAGAAATTAAAAAGTAGGAGAAAGTCCTTGTCTGTACATGGTAACCAGTATCTATTACCTTATTTTATAAATAAATTTACAAAACGAGCTGTTATTCAAGGAAATGATGAATTATCCCTAACATTTCATCTTTTAACAAAAGATATGCGCAAAAATGAGAATATCATTTCTTTTTCGAGACTTTTATGGCCTATATTAAGTATACAAGGAACTATTGGCACACATATAATGTTAGATGGATTAGGTATCTTTAATAGGAAAGACAAATTTTCAAATCCCCCACGTCAACCATTAGTTGGTCATATTCTAAGAAATATAGAAAACCGAACTAAAATCGAAGAATTAAATAAATTAATAGAGATTTTATCTTATAAAGACACAGAAGCAGAAGAAATAGGAGAGGGTGAAGAATCTGAATTTCAAACTCTTAAAGTTGATGGTTTGATAAATCCTGAGTTCCTTCAAACGTTAATTATGATAATTCCACTAATAGAATACAAACCAATAATAGATTACACTGTCTTAGATCACAGTATTAATACGGATATCGCTCTAAATATATCCGAAAATTATCGTAATATAATAAATACAATGAAGGGAAATGCTTACAGGTGGAAAACTCAAACAGAATTAATAGAAAAGGAAGTTAGCAAATGGATTATTGATTTAAATGTACAACTTAAAGATCTAGATACTAGATTTTCTAGTCAGATGCATAAAGCATCATCTACAATAGATCCAAGTCAGATAGACCATGAACTGAAGTTAGAGCAAGATAAAATCGATCAATGGAATGTTGAGGAGAAAAAAAAGATAATTGAGGGTATTTCAACATTGTTTAAAACATCTGAAAGAAATCTTGAAGAGATGATTAAAAAGAATAAATTTTTTACTAGCGAAGATTCTTTAAAAAGCAGGGTTTTTGAAGATGTTTTACCCCATTTTGAAAATCATTTTAATTATTTAAAAGAAGAAGGTAAGAAATTTCTTGAATCTCTTGAAAGTCTTAGCCAAAGATTCGATGAATTAAAAGAAAGAGGACATCAAATAGATGAGGAGGCTAAAATTAGACTAGAAAGTTTTAAAGAGTCTCAGAATTTAAAATTGAAAGATAGAGATAAATTACTATCAGAATATGAGAGTGAAAGGGAAGTAAAAATTTCTGATCTGAGAACTCAAATAGAAAAGATAGAAAGTGTGTTTGATCATATTAAGCAAATAATACAATTAAAACATAATAGTTGTTTACAAGAAGCTCAAGAGTTGCTTAGATGGTCCCTAACTGATGATCTTTCAGAGTTGTTTTCAAGACCTATACAATGGATTTATATGCCTGTTTATGTTATATTCATTGAAAATGAAGAGAATATGGAAGAATATATGAATATAGTATTTCCAGGCTATATTACTAATGATCCAAACAATATTTATGAATATATCTCAGATCCCTTCAAGAAATTAAAAGATATTCTGATTGAGAGAATTGAAAATGATATGGCAGTGAGATCCAACTTTGAATTTTCATCAGAAAGAAAAAATCTAATAAAGGATGTGAATATAAAAAAGAGAATTCAACTTGGTATTTCAAAATTAAAGGAAACCGCTCTAATTAATGAAAGTATTGAAGCCAAAATTCGGGAAAATCTTAATTTACTTCCCTAATATTAAAATATCTATTTTTATCATGCCAAAATCTAAATTGGAAAGTCGAAAAAAATTCGATCTCAAAAAAAAAAGAATTAGGGCATTGTTTCTTTCTATAGAAACTGAAAAGAAACGAAAAGAAGAAATAGACCGTACTACAGAAGATGTTTATCAAGACGGAATGATATATATTCAAATGAGGCTTCCCGTTGAAAAAATTACAAAAGAATTTGAAGATAAATTAAAAGATAAAATCGAGCATAATATTATCCAAGGGAAAATTAGAGAGGCAACGAAAGCAGATCTTAGTACACTTACAAATATATATAATCGTGCTTGGTTAACAAGTAATACTCCTTATAGACCGATTACAAAAACTGATTTATTAACAATTCTTGAGAATCAAGATACCATATTCCTTATCGTAAAAGTCTATGGTATTGATGCCGCATTTGTACTCCTTGATTTTGAGGGTGAAAATAAAGAGTACGCTGTAATTGCTGCCTTAGCAGTTATCCCCCGTTTTCAACGAAGAGGTGTTGGGACTATATTGGGAATGGCTGCATGGAATTATATAAAAGAACACTTTCCTCATGTAAAAGAGTTTAGGTGTGAAGTATATAAAGATAATGTGGTATCGTATGCTTTTATTAAGGGGATTGGATTTGAAGAATATGAACGAAGATTATATAAAATAGAAGATTTTGAAATTGAAGATAATTAAATTTCATTCAACGATCTAATTTTTTCTTTTATTAAATTAAAATTGTAATCATCTTGAAGTTCATTATAATAATCTCTTGCTCTTTCTAAATTTTCTTTAGCGATCTCAGGCATTTTGATATCGATGTAGAGATCTCCTAGCTTATGAAGAACTTCGGCGGCTTTTTTTATATATTGAAGATCTTCATAAATTTCTAATGCTTCTTCAAAATTTCTTATTGCACTTGAATTATCTTTTTCAAGATCCAAATAAATTTTACCAATTTTAAATTTTATTTCAGCACATTTCTCATTATCTCCGAATTTATGGTAAATCTCACAAGATAAAATATAATATTCAATTGTTTTATCATTTTCTCCTTTTATAAAATATAGCTCTGCTAAACTTTCTAATATACTCCCTTGATTAATATTATCTCCAATTTCGAAAATACGAACTGCTTCAAGACTTTTTAGGAAATACCTTTCAGCATCTACTAAATTATCCCATAATAAATATATTTTTCCAAGATAAAGAAAGCATTCCCATTCTAATTTTGCTCTCAAATATAGAGATAAATTTTCACTCACTCTATCTATTAATTGTAATGCATTATTTAACCTCTCATATGCCAAATCATAATCTTCTGTCATTATGTAAAATAATTTCCCAAATTTTATATGGACTTGAATTATACCATATGCATCTTCATTTTCCTTAAAAAATTCAGAATTTCTTTCTAAAATTCGTTTAATTCTATTGTAATCTTTCAGCAAGTAAAGAATTTCAACTAAATTGCTAGAGGTTTTTACTTCCTCATATATTAATTTCTCTTGTTTAGATAAATCAAGAGCTTCTTGATAATATTTATAGGATTGTTCTAAATCCTTAATAGAATAATAAATATTTCCTAGATTATTTAAAACTTTGATTATTTTGAGAGTATCTTTTACCTCTTTAAGAATTTCAAGAGATCTATTAAAATGATAGATCGCTTGATCAAAGAATCCAATGTCTTCTTGAATAAGTCCTATTTCATTATGACAAATCGCCATATTAAATAAATCATCTTCCTTTTCAAAATTTATTAATGCCAATTCAAGATTTTTTATTGCATTAGTTAAATCTCTCTTCTTATAATACAAACTCGATTTTTCCAGCAACAAGGAACCTGGTATTGGATCTCCTAAGACTTCCTTTCTTTCTAAAACTTCATCAATTTTTTGTATTTCATGTTCAATTTTTTCGTCTTTTATTATAGTATCTTCATAATATTCATCCCCTTCTTCCATTTTAGATGAATAAAATTCTCCATCATCAAATCCAGATACTATCTTTCTATTTGTTGCTTTCCTCAGATTTGAAATTAAAGGTTTGTTGCAATGTGGACAGTATGGATAATCATCTTCAATAATTTGGTTACAATATGGACAGATTTTCATCGAATAGATAATAAAATATAATTTTCCTTATATAGAAAAATAAAAATTAGCTTATTTATAATTAATTAAATGAAATTTCAATAAGATAATTATCTAAAACGGTAAGGATAACTCTCTAAACAATTAATACCGTTGATTGAATCTCAACCCATCTATTTTCTCCCCAAAAAGTTAATAGGGTTATTTTTCGAAAATCATCTAGAGTTAAATATATTTTTCGATTTATCGAAAAAAAACAAAATATTTAGAAAGACTTTTTACTGACCCCTTCTTTTTTTAAAAAAAAATCAAAAAAAGTGTATAAATTTTGGATTATAAGCTTTTTAAAAAAACTTACCCTTATGTATGCGATAAATGTGGGGAATTTGCCCATACTAAGTATGATTTCTGTGATAAATGCGGGGAAGAAGATACTTTAAGAAAGGCAGTAAAAGAAGATTATTTAAATTACAAAAAAAAAAAAAAAAAGTTAATGTTTTTAAACTAACTCCATAATACTTTAACTTAATTATGTGAAATCTTTCTTCTTTAAAATGATGGATTATTGAAGAATAATAATTTGTGAGAAAGAATGAATGATCAAATAATATTCAAATCTGAAAATGGAGTTCTTCATATTATCTTTAATAGAGTAGAGAAGAGGAATGCACTTACAAGAGCTATGTATGCAGGAATCGCTGAAGGTATAGAGAAGGGTGAAAAAGATCAAAATGTTAGAGTTATGTTGATTTATGGTAATGGAAAATGTTTTTGTGCTGGGAATGATTTAAAAGATTTTCAAGATCTTGAATGGGCTTCAGATACCAGACCATCAAGGAGTTGGACAGAATTAATTTTAGCAGCTAAGAAGCCCATATTAGCAGCTGTCCATGGATATGCAATTGGTGTAGGAGTTACTATGCTACTTCATTTTGATTTAATTTATGCTGCTAAGGGATGTAGATTCCAATTTCCTTTTGTTAATTTAGGATTAATTCCGGAATTTGGGTCAACATTTAATTTACCAGAATTAATAGGACGTCAACGTGCTGCTGAGTTATTTTATTTTGGAGATTGGTTTAGTGCTGAAGAAGCTCAAGAGATTGGAATGGTAAATAAAATCTTTCCAGAAAATGAGTTAATTAAAGAGGTAACTGTTTTAGCAGAAAAATTAGCTGAAAAACCACCAGAAGCTTTACGACAAACAAAAGCGTACATTAAAAAGTATTACAATGGAGTTCTTGAAAAAATTATGCCAGAGGAAGGTGCCGAATTTGTAAGAAGACAGAAATCTCCTGAAGCTCAAGAAGCATTTAAAGCATTTTTTGAAAAAAGAAAGCCTGATTTTTCGAAGTTTTCATGAAATTTTACATTATACTTTTTTTATACATTCTTAACTCATCCTTAATTTGTTTATCCTGTAAACCGAGAGACTGGAGTAAGATACGTAATTGAAGTTTAGCATTCTTCGCATTTATTTTGTTCGCTAGGTGTAATGCTTTTATAAATTCATTTTTGGCTTCTTTAATTTCCCCTAAATAAAATAAAGTCTCTCCAACATAACCTAAACCGCTAATAATTAGCTCAACATAATTAGAATCAATTGCTATATTAGAACCTTTCTTAAAATTCCTTAATGCTTCTCCGTAATTACCATCTCTTTTTTCTAGAATTCCAAGGTTGTAATAGGATGTAATTATTCCCTTAGAATCATTTATTTTTTTAAATGCTTTTAGTGTCTTCTTGTAGAGCTCAAAAACTACATCCCATTTTTCATTCTTCTCATAAATATAAACTAAGTTTCCAAGGCAATCTAATAAATTATAGATATCATTGTTATCAGAACAAATAGCACTACAATCTAAAAAGGTATCACATGCTTCATCCAATTTATTTAATTTGATTAAACTATTACCGATGCCTTTTAAACAGGTTATTTGTTCTTGAATTTGTAATAAATCTCTATATATATTATATGCTTGTTCATAATTCTTGATAGATTTCTGATATTCACTTTTTTTATAAAATAAGGTTCCCAATAATCCATAAACCGAAGCTTGTCCTAACCTATCTTTTTGCTTTTCAAAATGTTTCAAGCAAATTAAATAATTTTTTTCTGCGTTAGAAAATTGTTCTAATTGTAATTGGATTAAAGCAATATCGCTTAATTCTTTTATGTAATTTGAAACTTTACCAATTTTTTCTAACACTTCAAGATTTTCCTGCTTTTTATTTAATAAATCTTCTAATTCCTCTTTATTGATCTCAGTTTCATTATTTGACATAAGATTACAAACAAAAATTAGTTCCTTTACTTAATCTCATCACAATATTTTTTCCAAAATTTCTGCTACGTTATTTACATATTGAAGACATTTTTTATCAAATAAATTATTTTGAGAGTAAAAATTTTTTCCTTCAGGTGTATTAATATCACACTCTAGTAATTCTTTACAGATTACGGAGCCATTAATTTCTTGAAATCGGTCTGAAAATTCTCGTATAAGTTGGTATGTTTTTTCTTTCAATTCTGTATTTCCCTTTATTCCCATACCATATTTTAATCCTATAACCATAAAAGCCGCAGAGACAGCACCACATGTTCTCCCAAATCGAGCCATCCCACCTCCGAAACCTGTAGCTAATTTTAGGGCTGTATCTCGATTTATTCCATATTCAATACCATATGTACCTAATATAGATTGAGCACAATTAAAATTGCCCCTAAAGGAAGCAACAGCTTCTTCTATTCTTGACATTTTTATTATCTACTTTTTGGTTCGAAACTTATAATCTAAATCTATAAGAAATATAAAATTTCTTATCTATTATATATTTAGAGAAATTTTTTAATAGAAATCAAACAGAATAGGTGAGTATTTCTGAAGGTAAAGGCAAGGTTATGGGAAAGTGTAGATAACAATAAAACTCAATGTCATGTTTGTGCAAATGAATGTATTATTTTACCTGGAAAAGTAGGGATATGTCGAACGAGAAAGAATTTTGATGGAGAACTTTTCACCTTAATTTATGGATCCCATATATCTACTGGAAGTTTAGATCCTATTGAAAAAAAGCCACTCTATAATTTCTGGCCAGGTGCCACAGCTTATTCAATAGCTTCAATTGGATGCTCTTTTAAGTGTCAGAATTGCCAGAATTGGTCTATTTCTCAAGCTAATCCAACAGACAATGGAAGAAACGGATTTTATGATCTTGAGGGTTATCAGGGACGAGGAATGTCATTAGTGGAAATGACACCAGACCAATTAGTAAAAAAGGTTATTAAAAGCGGAGCAAAAACTTTAGCATATACGTATAATGAGCCCTTAATCTGGCATGAATGGATATTAGATACGGCAAAATTACTTAAAGAAAAAGATATCAAAACTATATTAGTTACAAATGGATATTCAACTACAGAAGCTTCAAAGGAACTAATAGAGGTAGGAATTGACGCTGCAAACATTGATATTAAAGCAATGACCGATGAATTCTATAAAAAAATATGTGGTGTTAAATCTGTTCAACCTGTTTTAAACACAGCTAAATATTTTAAAAATAATGGAATGCACGTTGAGATTACAAATTTAATTATCCCTGATTTAAACGATAGTAAAGAAGATCTTATAAAATTATGTAATTGGATTGTAGACAATTTAGGAAAGGATACTCCTACTCACTTTTCCGCATATCATCCTGATTTTAAAGCTCCATCTAAAAAGAGAACACCCTATGAAACTTTAGATTTGGCATATAAAATTGCTAAGGATGCGGGATTATATTTTCCCTATGTAGGAAATATAAATCACGACCAAGGAAGTAATACCTATTGCCCAAATTGTGGGCATTTATTATTTGAGAGAAGAGGATATAGTTTTAAGAAAATAGATGTTAGTGATAAGAAAACATGTCCGAACTGTGCCTACGATCTAAAGAATGATATCATTGGAGAAATAAATAAATATCCTACTCATAGATTTAGTTTTTTCTAAAAAAAGTAAAAGATAAAAAAATATATTTTATTAGAATGCCCCTGAGATTGAAACGCCGACTACTACTAATAAAAATCCTTGAATCAGGCAGAAAAGGGCAAAAATGACGGCTAAAGGTGGCCATGAAATAGCTTTAGAAACAGCCATAAATCCTGCAGTATAGAATTTTGCGATAAGACCAACAAGTGCGAAGATAATAATAAAAATGATAGCTAATAAAATTTTAGGGTTTATAAAAACCGCGATTACATCAACTACGCTTTGTGGGATGAGTAGAGCTAGTAAAACCACAACTAAAGTAGCTACAAGTATCCCAACAATACTAGCAAGTGGGAGATCGTTCGCAGGCTTAACAAAAGTTAAAATTCCAAGTATAATTAATAGAATTGAAGTAAAAAGATTACGACCTTCTTCAGCATACGCTACGCTTGGAGAAATATCAAACATTAATCCAGAAACACCAGAAATTATACATAACAAACCAACGAGAAATCCTATATAGGTCAAACCTTTCAAGAATTTAGTGATATCAAAATCCCAAGTTTCAGTTTTCCTCTTTTTAAAGGATTTTCTCCGCTTTGTTTCATAAACGGCGTAAAGTAACCAGATAAGCCCTAAAAGTATCATAAAAAAACCACCTAATTCACCTAAGGGTATCAAAAGGTTCTCCTTAAAATCCCAAGCATAAATCAATTTATATCACACAATGATTTGAATATAGATTTGTTTTTGAGTAATATATCATTCCAAATATATAAATATATAATGGAGTCCAATTATTAAAGAAAAGAAAATTAAGTTGCTAATTAATAAAAGACGTAGTTCTCTTAATATAATGCATATATGAATCTATTTCTTGCTTTTTTTTATCTTCATCCCACGAATATTCAGTTGCTATGAGGTCAGCAACTATTTCAGCAGCTTTATTCGCATTTTTATGACTAATCCAGAGAGACATCTCCGTTCGACGGCGAAATATATCAATTAAATGCAGAGTCATTTCATTTCTCAGACAATAAATTATTTCTGCTTTAATAAAGTCATTATCTTTAAGAATTTTCTCTTTAAGAGATTCATTTTCTCTGATAATTTCAAGAATCTTTAAAGCTCCTTTTCCATATTGTTGGTAGAGATGATCAGCTACATTTTCTTCAAGTTGAATACCTGAATTTTTTAAATGTTCAAGCCAATCTTCTTTATCTAAGCTAATTATATATCTTTTCTTAGAAAAGTTATCCTCTCTACCTATATTCGGAAATATCTCCTTTCCTTCAATTTTTTTAAATAAATCTTCAGCCATGCTCCTAAATGCCGTTAATTTTCCGCCTGTTATCGTCAACAAACCATCATCTGAGAAAAAAATAATATGTTTTCGAGAGATTTCACTCTCAGATTTACCTTTTTGCATAACTAAAGGTCTTATCCCAGCATATGTTGATAAAATATTATTATAATTTAACTCTGCATTAGGAAAATAATGTTTTACTGAATTTATTAAGTAATTAGCATCATCCTTATTACAAAATGGATTTGCTAAATCACCTTTATAATCTGTATCAGTTGTTCCTATTATAGTAAAATTCTTATCTCTGGGGAGAACGAAAAAAGCTCTATCATCAGAAATAGAGCGGATAATTGTAGCCATATTATTCTTAACGTGCTTCCTCTTAAATTGTAAATGAACTCCTTTTGTTGGGCGAATGAGTGGTTTTGGAACGTCTTCAGGATAATTTTCTAATAATTCGTCAGTCCAAATTCCTGTAGCATTTATCACTAATGTCCCCTTTATTTTAAAATCAGAATTATTCTCTAAATCTAAGCACTGTACTCCCACAATTTTTCCTTTATCTTTTATATACCCTGTGGCTTTACAATAATTAACTACATCAGCATCTCTAATAATAGCTTCTTTTAAGGTTTCAATAGTTAATCTAGCATCATCAACGTTATTATCATAATAGACAGCACCACCAATGTTTCCTTCTCTAATGAACTCTGGTTCCATTTCAAAAATTTCTTCTGGTGAATACCATTTGTGCTTTTTATAATTCTTAAAATCAGATTTATCATCACCTAAAAAATCATAAATCCTGCAAGCACCGAGTATGTCTCGCTTCTTATATTTTCCTCCTTTTATTGCAATGAATAGAAATGGTATTGGTCTTACTAAGTGTGGGATATGTACTCTCATCCAATTTCTTTCTGTTGTAGATTCTCGAACTATATCCATTTCTCCAAGTCCTAAATATCTTATCCCTCCATGTGCTAGTTTCGAACTTCTTGATGAGGTTCCCGCTGCAAAATCTTGTTTATCTATAACAGCTACTTTTAACCCTCTCATCGAAGCCTCTCTAGCAACACCCGCTCCTGTAATACCAGCACCTATTACGATAACATCATAATAAGTATCCTGTAATTTTTCGATTATTTTTTGACGATTTTTATAATTCCAGCTTTTTTCAAATAATTTATCGACTAATTCAGTCATGTATATCATAGATTTAAAGTGATTATTTGGTAATTAAAGTTTATTAGAGTGTATTTTAAAATTTGTTTTGTCGTGTGCCTTAAGTGAAGTAGAATAAAATTTCTCAGTTGATGTACTATTATTAATAACGAAATTAAGCATTATGGGTAACTTTATAATAAAGTTCTTTTACTAATTTAGAGTCATAAAATACCTATAATACGACATTTAAATTAATTTAAAAGTGAATCAAAATTAAGAAATCAAAAATACTGATTGTTGATGATGCAACATTTGTCAGAAATAGAATTAAGAAAATTATAGGGAAGATGGATTTTGCTGAGGTTATTGGGGAAGCTGCTAATGGAGAGGATGCTGTATCGTTATATAAAGATTTAAAGCCAGATTTAGTAACAATGGATTTAGTTATGCCTAATTATGATGGACTTCAAGCAATTGAAGAAATAATGAAATTTGATAAAGCTGCAAATATAATTGTTATTAGTGCTATGGGACAAGAATTATCTATTTTAGAAGCTACTGATAAAGGAGCAAAAGATTATATTAAAAAGCCATTTAAAGATGATGATGTTTATAGCATAATTGAAAGATTATTAAGTAAAAATACGAAATAATATCCTTCTTTTATTAAAGATTATTAAGATTTTACTCATACTTGTTCATATTTTTAACAATTTATGTAGGATTAGAGGCATAGAGTAAATGTCGTAATAATTGTGTTCGATACATTCTTTAATTAAACCAATATACCTATCTGGATTCGATTGATATTTTTTATAGCACATAGGAACCATAATACTTGGGAGTTCATTTTGTCTTTTCATATCTAGTAAGTTCTCCTCAAGGTTAGTAAGAGAATACCTTTCAAACAATCCTCTAAATCTTCGACGACAAATATGATATAGGTCTATATGGTGATATCTAGTATTACTAATTTCATAGGGAATATCTTTTTCAGAAATCATAGGATTTTCATCAAAATAATAAAGAAATCGGTTGGCAATGTAAGGAATATCGAATCGTTTTCCATTATAAGAAACAAAACATTTAAATTGAGGAAGAACCTCCGTTTTTAAATGCTCACAAATTGCGATTTCTTCTTCTAAGCTCCGTGCAAAAAATATATGGATCTCATATTTATTATTTCTAAAATATCCAATTCCAACAATAATAATAGCATTATTAAACAATCCTAAAGTTTCGATATCGAGAAATAACAAATCTTCAACTTGAAAACAAAAACTTACATCTAAATCATCAATATATTTATTTTCCATGAGATTCTTATAATCTTTTTTGTCTATTAATTCCAAAATTTTATTAGCAGAATCCCTATATCTCATATTTAAAAATCGCAAGTCTTTTAGAGTTTTTATTCCTCTACCTTTTAACCTATTTTCAATAAATTCTCCGATATAATGGACCGTTTTTAGATTATACAACACCTTTTTCCTAGTGAGATAAAGCTTTAAATCACAAGAAAGGACATTTTCTTGCCAAATTAATTCTATGAATTCACCCATATTATTCCTAATTATGTGATAATTGTCTTGATATAATTCTTCTAATTTCTTTCCTCGATATTGTTTGACTAAATGAGTGATATCAAAACTTTGGGTATCGTTAGAAACCATTATCTAAAATAATTAGGTTAAACTATTTAATAATTTATTCTCTTAAGATTTTTAATAAAACTAAAATAGAGTTGGAATATGGAGTGTTAATATTCCCTTAATATTTATTCAAATCTTATAGAATTATTATTAATAGTCTATTTTAGGAATAATGTCTTCAGTTTTTCTTCTGGTAGGTTTAAGTTTAAAGAAACGCCGCGATTCTGAATCTTCGAGAACATAGTTTGAGCCCCCACCATGGAGCATACAATATGGATCTAACAAACCTATTTCATTGGCATATTGACGGGTGAATCCACGTCCTCCCAGGGTTCTGAAGCAATGGATAGCGCTCTCAAATCCCAACTCGGTTGAGCTGATTTTTAATCCCATAGCATTAGCAGCCATCAATTTTGAGCTTCCTAATTCTGGATGCTCATCCATTTGTCTGGAATATTGAATTAATGCTGAAAACATTAGATTTAATTCTCGGATTTTTTTAGAAATTGGGAAACGTATAACTTGATATTGGTGTAGTCTTTTTTCAAATTGCATACGTTGAAGAGCATAAGCATGAGAGTAAAGGAGTTTTTTCATTGCATCACCGAGAGCTTCAGCACTAATAACTAATCTTTCTTCAGTTAGTTGGTGAAATGCAATATCAACCCCATTGCCATGTAGCATATTTTCTTTTGGGAGCTCGACTCTATCAAAAATTAAACGACTTACAAAAGCATCAGTCATTCCGTATGTTCTCACTCTAGTACTTCTGAAATTTTTTAATTTCTGATTTTCAGTATCAACTACTACGGCACCTAATTGTCCATTATTCAATCGACCATATAGAACTATATAATCAGCGATCATCCCATTTGTAATAAATAATTTCTTACCCTTTGCAATAAGTTTGTTATCTCTTTCATGTAATTTCATTTCCATACTAAGAATATCTGAACCTGCATTAAATTCTGTCATTGCTGAAGCTCCAATTTGACCATCAATCGCAACTGGTTTTAAAAACTTTTCTTTTTGTACTTCATCAGAAGCATAATTGACGGGATTACAATAAAGTGTACCTCCTGACAATCTTCCCATTTCAATGCTATAGTTTCCAGCGATGTATCTTTCACTATATTCACTCCATCTCCCACCACATATTGCAAATGCTATGAGAGCATTTCTAGTAATTCTCCCAACTTCATAATCCTCTATATTAAGTATAGTAGAGTAATAACCCTTTTCTGCTAGCATTTTCATTATTCCTATTACTATTTCTTTTTTTTTATCCTGGGTTGGTTCCTCTACATAATAATTCAAATTCTCCAGTTTTCTTAACTCAGGATCCATTTCTTTCTCCATAAAATTATATAAATCTGCTAAAAACTCTTTTTCTTTAACATTAAGAACGGGATTACTTAATAAATCCAACTCAGGAACATATCGCTGGATTCGAATGGGTTCAAACTCGCTTATTCTTGTATCCATAACATATCATCAATTCACTTTTAAAATTAATGAAATTTCTTACAATAATATTTAAAAAAGAATTAAAAATAAACATTTACCTTGTTTACTCCAATGTTTGGATTATTAATTTGACTGATAATCTAAGATAGATCATTTAGCTGATTATGAGATTCTCTTTTTATCCGAAGTAGGATTTTATTCCCACTAAAATTCAGTTAATTAGAAATCTTTTAATCAAAATAAAACATAAACATAAAATATTAAGTTTATAAGAAAACAAAATTCTAAAATTATACAAATATCGAAATTCTAAATAGTGAAAACAATATGATTAAATTTAGTGATAAACAATTAAAAATACCCAAATTAATGCGTCCTGTGTATTTAGTTACAGTTGGAATGTCAAAATTTGATCGCGCATTTCCTGAAACTCGAACTGAAGAATTATGTATTGATGCTTTCACAGCAGCGGCAGATTTTGTTAATATGACCCCTAGCGAATTAAAACAATACATCCATACTTGTTATTATGGTCATTTTGCTGATCATTTTGGAGATCAACTGCTTGGGGAAGCAGTTATTCATGATAGACTTGGATTGGATCCCCTTGGTAATATTGGTGTGAAGACAGGAGGAGCTACAGGTGGTTCTGCTATGTGGGAAGCTGTAAAAACAGTTGCATCTGGTTATAGTGATTGTGCTCTGGCATTAGGATGGGAGAGAATGGATGAAGTTCCAACAGATGAAGGTAATCATCTTATATCGGCTGCAGCAGATAAGGATTGGGAGACACCTCTTGGACATATTTATACAGGTTATTATGCAGTCATGGCTCAGAGATATTGGAAGATATTTGGTAGGGAAGAAGAGTCATTTCGTAACACTATGGCAGAAATAGCAGTTAAAAATAGAGGATATGCTAGAATGAATCCTCACGCTCAAGGACCAATGAAAATTACAGTAGAAGATGTATTAAATTCTCCTATTGTTGCCTATCCGCTCCGTGCTTTAGACTGTTGTTTAATGAGTGTTGGCTCTGCATGTGGCATTGTTTGTGATGAAAAGACTGCTTATGAAATTACAGATAAACCCTTACGAATTTATATTGCAGCTGGAAGCCATACATTAAGAGTGGCAGATCGTCGTGATATGAAGATACCATTACTACCGAATGAAACAAAGGGACAGTATGATGATTTAGGGAAAAGGTTTCCAGGAGGAGATCGATATCCAGGATTCACGAGTTTTTTAGCAGCTAGGATGTCTGCTTATTATGCCTATAATATGTCAGGTGTCATTGATCCTTGTGAAGATCTTGATGTTGTTGAGCTACATGATGCGTTTACTATAAGTGATATTCAGACATATGAAGATATTGGAATAAGACCTTATGGAGAGGGAAGAACGTATATTGAAAGTGGAGATGCGTATGTTATAAATCCAATTACTAAAAAACCAGGGAAACTTCCTAGTAATCCATGTGGAGGATTAATAGGATGTATGCATGCTGTAGGTGCAACAGGTCTTATGCAAATAGCAGAAATTGGTTACCATATCTGGAATCGATGGGACGAAATCCATGAACCTGAGGAGAAATGGAAAGCTTTTAGAAGGGAGAAACCAAAAGATTGGGAAAGTTTACAAGTTAAAGGAGCAAAAAGAGGATTAGCTATAAGTCACGCTGGAGTAGGTTCTCACGTTACTTGTACTATCTTAATGAATCCAAATAATTTAATAAAGGAGGATTAAAAATGGTAAAAAAAGATGATGAAAAGGGTTATGTTGATATAATTAATGGTAGATATAAACCAAGAGGAATCTTTCATATTCCAGAAGCAAATCAGCCAATTTTTAATAAAGATACGGGAAAGTTAGCTGGTGTAACAAATCCACGTGATATGACGTATATTCACTCATATGGTGGTGAAGCTATATTTTTTGGTTCCCTTGGGAAAGGTAAACTCATGGCTTCTAGATGTGATAATGATAACTGTGAAACAAAAGGATCTATTTATGAACCTTTCAGAATTTTTTGTCCTGATTGTTTGAGAAGAGCCACACCCATTGATATATCCGATAAAGCTCGAAAAACAGCAAAAATCCATTCATTTATCGTAACTCATCGATCTGGGGCTTTCAATACACTTCCCCTGCCAATAAAATTCATAAATGTCGAGTTTGATGAAGAAGTAGTCACGATTCTTATGAGTGTTTTAGCTCTCGGAGAACCTGAGATTGGGAAAAGAATTGTTCCAATCTTTAGAACAAAAGCTCCAACATATACTATTATGGATTTAATGTTTGTTCCAGAAGGAACATCAGAATCTGAGTTACCAGAAGGATTTACATTCTAATTATTTTTCTTTATTATTTTTAATTGGAATAAAAAAATAAAGATAAAAAGTAGCAATTGGTTAACCTTTATATTATTTCCAGTTTATTTAAGTAAGTTGAATATTTTACGTGTCTCGTCTGGAGTTGCTACTTCTCTCCCTGCTAGCTTTGCCACTTTTGCAGCCCATTCTACTTGTTCCCATGAGCCTTTAGCTAGCCGACCATCTGGAACACGAATATTATCTTCTAAACCTACTCGAATGTGTCCTCCCATCGCCGCTGCACATAGACCAGCCCTAAATTGATCTTTTGCTACTCCACATACACTCCATGAACATCCAGAGGGCATTAAATTAAGAAATCCTGCTAAATTCTGATAAGAAAAAGGTACACCTCCCAGGGTTCCAAAAACAAATTGGAAATGAAGAGGATGCTCGAATAATCCTTCTTGTTTGTCAAGAAATAGTATATTATACAATCCTCCAAAATCATATACTTCTAATTCCGGTTTTGTTTTAGCTTCCTTCATTGCTTTAGCGAGAGTTTGAATCATATGAAAAGTATTCCTAAATACTCCATCAGCATTTCCAACTATTTCCCCAGTTTTAAAATTGCCAAAACTAAAATTCATCGAATTTGTGTTTAAAGAGGAAATTAATGGCTTAAATGTCTTCGTAGGCGCAACCCTTTGTTCAAGTGTCAAGCCTACCGAACTTGTAATATTTATTATTATCTCCGGAGCTTTTTCATTAATAGCATCTATTACTGCTCTTATTCTCTCTAAATCAGGTGTAGGAAATCCTGTGCGGGGATCTCTTGCATGGATATGAACCGTAGATGCTCCTGCATCCAGACATTTCTTTGCTTCTTCTCCAAATTCTTCAGGAGTATACGGAACAGCGGGATTTTGGCTTTTCATAACCGGAGATCCTGCAAGGGCAGCACTTATTACTAATTTGTTTGAAAGTTCTTCTACCATTATATTTTAACTCGTTTTTTAATTTTAATTAAATTTGTTTATCGTATTATTTAAAATTTTTAAATAATGATTTTCTAAAGATAGAGAAATTAATTTTTTTCTTTGGTTTTTTACAAATTAATGTTATAAAGATGTGAATCATAATAGTAATCATATTCAAATCTCAAAAATAAAAAGAGGAATTCAAATTATGAGCGAAAAAATCATCGTTGCCAATAAGGGTTTTGTGAGAGCAGAA
>JBHLOJ010000006.1:34352-67161 GCA_048940605.1 Promethearchaeota archaeon | reverse complement strand
AAGTTTTCTAAAAAAATATAAAGACATATTACAGAATTTCAACGGAGAAATTTCTAATTTCAAGTCTTTTACTAAAAATGTTCAGGAGATAGTCTCGATAAAATTAGCCGATTTTGAAAAAGTTATTCCTGTAGAATATTAAGAATGGTAGTAAATTAGAATACAAAACATTAAAAAAATAAAAATGAGAGAGAAAAATTGGCCGGCTTTTTTCTCTTTAAAACCCCGTGATAAACATATTTCTTTTTAACGGATTACTTAAACTCCTCCTGCTTGTGTTGCCATTACCGTAATTACATCCTTTTTTGGATGAATACCTATTTTTGTGAATTTTAATTGATCAGGTAATACTTTCCCTTTGAAAATAAACTGTATAGCTAGGATAGGATTCAATTTATATTCTCGTTGTACAGTTTTCTTGATCTCTGCTATTGAATTATTTGGATCAAGCTCTATTAATTTAATTGCTTGATCAGGAGGCACACCAGTAAGTCTAAATCTATATTGTGTCATTTTTAATCATATTTATTTAGAATTTAATTCTTTCTTTATCTTATTAAAGAGATATTGGATAATTTTCTACTTAAGGTCTTTGGTATTTTTTTCTTTACTTTAGTTTACTTAGATTAATATTAACGACTTAACGTAACCAAGTGAAGTTATTTCGTTTTTTTGAAACGGAAAGGTTCTGGTGGAGGGCCTGGTGGACCAGGTGGTCTGGGAGGATATATAGGTTCTGGTCTTGGGCTTGGACGTGGTGGAAAACGCCCTAATCTACTTTCTATAAGTGTTATACGATCCTCTAATTTATCCAACCTCTGTTCAATCTCTTTTAATCTCTTTAATATATTAGGATCATTAATTGACATTTGTATTAGAATTATTATATAATTTTAGGTATCACTTCAAGGTTAAAAATCACTTCCTAAGATATAAATATTTTATCTAAGACAATTATTTCCTCTATGTATACTCAATTTAAAATTATTAGTATTTCACCATTTTTTTAGTATAAGTATAAAAAAAAAGTATGTTTTTTATAGTTAGATTAATATTATATTATTATGGAAACCTGGAATATTTCAAAAAAATTAAAGAGTGAGTTATTAAAAAAGTCTAGTAATATTGAAGATAATAGCAGGAGAATATTATTTATTCTTAGAAATTTAGGTCCACAAAGATTCACGAATTTAATAAAATATTCAAATTTAAGCAGATCAACTGTATCTAAGTACTTAAATTATCATACAAAAAACAAAAACGTTGAACAGAGAATATTTACAGAAAAGCAATCTAATAAACAATATCGTGGTTACATAATTACAGAAAAGGGAATCGAAAAACTTGGGGAAAGTCCATTAAAATTGAAAGATGAACTATTTCTAATTAATGAATTAAAAGAAAATGTTAGGAAACTCGAAAATCTAATAGATTTTTATAAGGAAATCAATGTAGAAGATGCATTTATAATTCATATAGTAAGAATCATATCTAAAATAGGTGATAATTTTTTTGAGTTACAGCAAGATAGAGATTTATATTTATCCCTTTTTTATATCTTTTATAACTCTATCTTGGGACAGGGTGCTTTTGCAAGAAGTTATTGGCATTTTGATGAACCTAGTTCTCAAAAATTCGTTGGTTATAAATTGAGTTTGGATCAATTTTGTGAGGTCTATAAGGTTTCAAAAGAAGCAATTAATTATTTAGCTAGATCAAAATTAATAAAAAATGAATTTGGATTCTATTTAATTCAAAGAGAAAATATAGATTTCTTCTTTCACGAGGAAGATTTAATTGGAACAACTACTTTTAGACTCATTAAAGATAAATTAATAGATGAGATTATAAATCTTCAAGAGGGGATTTATGATATGATTTATGATTTGGATATAATGGCTGAGGAAATAACTGATCAACTAAAAGAAATGGGTTTAATATGGGATGCTATTCAAGTTCAATTCCAAATTTTGGTTTTAAATCAAATAATTAAGAATGCAATAGATATGGGTTTTTTAGATATAGAACGAGAAAAATTAATGGAAGGAATTGCTCAATCAAAAAAATTGTTAATGTCTAAGGAAGGTAAAATGCTTAAAGAATCTATTTATAATGGAACTATTAATGATTTAAACTTGAATATCCTTACTTTAATATTAAATCAAGAATCTAAGTTAGGGTAGCTTTTTAAAAAGGTTGGGATTATATCTAAGCATATCTTCAAAATAACAAAAATCCTAACTAGTGAAAAGATATGCTTGAATTTCAGTTATATAAGAATATTTTTTTCCCCCTTTTAATCTTATTTATATCAATAAGAAATGTAAATTTAAGAAAAGAATTTAAAGTCAATAAGTATCTCAAATTAAAACTTGAAGGGGGAAAAACTAATATCTATGTAAAAAATCGACGATTTATGCAATGTATGTACCTCTTATTAAATATTTCTGTTGATAGAATTGAGGATTACGATGAGATTGAATCGATCGATGAAGCAGCTATTATATTAGATCGATCTATGGAAAGGAATCATAATACAGTTCCACCAGAAACAGAATTTTGGGGACATTGTTCTAATTTACAAGCATGGGCTGAAAATGGCTATGATACAAGAATCTTACATCGAAATCTTGCTTTTCCATTATTAAAAAGACTGAGCGAAGTAGGCGATCCTCTAGCTAGAAAAGTGTTTTCTGAAGAAATCGCTATAAGACTTGCAAGTAAACATCCAACTGTCACTCAATATTTAACCCAAAACGGATATTTAAAATATTTAAGCCCTGATGAATTTGAAAGTATTTTAGATGACATAAATCCTTCTGCTTTGAAAGATATTATTATTGAATTAAAATATATTTTTGAACATAATCAAAATATTGATTTAGTACCTCCAATTAATTCCTTAATTAATCGAATCCTAAGGAATTTTGGGATTGAGCATATTTCTTTACTAACTGCTAAAATCTTAAAAGAAATCCCAGAAAATATTAGAGACATTTTCGTTAAAAGCATTTATAATTTGTTAAAATCAAGAAATAAATTTCCGTTAATTCAGTATATCAATAAACATCTTGAATATTTTAAAGACTTTGAATTTGAATACAGTTTTATTAAATATAATGAAAGGATTATAGGCATCTTTAGAAATGAAAAAGTATATCTGAATAATCAAAATATTCAAGATTTAAAAAATTTAAGCCTAACGAATAATAAATTTCAGGAAATTAAAGAGTTAGATTTGAGTGATAATCAAATTTTTGATTTGAAAGGAATTGAGAAATTTACATGTGTTCGTATCTTAAGACTTAACAATAATAAATTAAGTCGAATCGAGGGGACTGAGAGTCTTAAGAATTTAGAAAAATTATTTTTAAGAAATAATCAGATAAAAGAGATTAGAGATCTTAAAAATTTCAATAATTTGAAGCATCTTGATTTATCTGACAATCCAACGATAACTGAAATACCTGAAGGTCTACATAATTTACCAAAATTAGAAACTGTTAAATTATGGAACTGTCATGTTAATAAGTTTTCTAAATCTACAGAAAGAATTTTTTGGATCAATCAAAACTATAGGTATTTTACAGGCTATAATGAAAATGATAAAATATTTTATGAGAGTACTTATAGAAGGGTAGCCTCATCTGATAATAAACTATACAAACACTTTGTAGAATGGGTTCTAAAAATGAAAAGATTTATGAAACTTTATAAGTTTTCTTATCAAGAAATCAACAGTTATAAGGAAGAAACCTCTAAAAACGCAATTTGGTCAGGTAGAATTACAAAAGATTTTAAAAAATGGTTAGATGATAAAAAACACCAGAAGAAAATTATATCATTTATTTAGACTAAGAAAAAACTAACATTTTCTCAATCGGTTTTATAGCACGATTAGCAATTTCAGAAGGGACTCTAACCTCAAAAGCTTTATCATCTAAATTTTCTAAAACATATTTGATAAGTTCGAGGCTATGTTTCTTCATATTATAACAAATCAACTTATCTTTCGCTAAGTAAAAATGCTTATCTTTAAAATCTTGAGCCATACGTTCTACTAAACCTTCCTCAGTGCCAATAATAAACTCTTTTTCATCTGGGGTGCTATTCTTTACTCTATTATACATCTGTGCTGTTGAACCTACAAAATCCGCAATTTCTCTTACTTCTCGAATACATTCGGGATGAACAAGTATTTTAGCTTTAGGATACTGACTTCGAATGTCTATTAAATGTTCTGTTTTAATTTGTGAGTGCACGTAACAATGTCCTTCTTCTGGCATTTTATGGCATTGAATACCAGACATTTGTTCAGTATAATCTGCTAAATTTGCATCCGGTCCAAATAACACCGATTGTACGTTAAATTCTTTGCTGATTTTCTCTACTATTTTCACTGCATTTGAAGAAGTACAACAAACATCAGATTCTGCTTTTACAGCAGCAGTAGAATTAACATACACAACCACAGGTAATCCTGGATACTTATCCTTAAACTCTCTAACTTTTTCCGGGGTAAGAAATGCTGCCATTGGACAATATGATTCATAATTCGGAATCATAATATGTTTATTTTGGTTTATAATTGAGGCAGTTTCAGCCATAAAGTCGACTCCAGCAAATATAATATAATCGGTATTTGCTTTTTCTTTAGCCGTTTGAGATAATCTAAGTGAGTCACCTAAATAATCAGCAATTTCTTGAATTTCAAGGGGTTGATAATAATGGGCTAAAATAGTTACTTCATTTTGTCTTTTCAGTTCTAAAATTTCTTCTTGGAGTTGTTTGAAAGTCATTTTAACTAAAAGGAATCTGTGTTCATTATATTATTTAAAGATTCAAGAAAAGATAAGTTGTTTGATTATAAAAAATTTGAATATTATTATTTTATTGACATAAAGCGAGGAGTCTATTAATTAGTAAAATTATTATATTCTGGAATTTATAATTGAAATTAACATTATAATAGGGGTATTCTCATTATGGATTTTATTTATAAGGAAGAATATTGGTATATAAGCTCATTTATAAATACTACTCTTGCTGATGGTTTTGCAAAAAGTGAAGAAATCGAGATAATTATGAGAGAGCACTTAAATAACTTAACAAAAGAAGATATTTATTATAAGATCCGAGATGAAATTGGTGATGATATAATAGATATGGCGAAGAATGTTTCTTTGTCTTGTATATGGGTACCTTATTTAGAGAATTTTCCCTATGAAGATGAGAATAGTCAGAAAGAATATGATACTTTGGGTTATTTTCAGTTTGATATAGAATACTATAAAGAAAATCCCTCTAAAAAAGAAAACATTAAATCGAGCTATATTCAACAAATCCCTCAAATTATCATAACACTTCTACGGGAGTATTCTAAGAAGGAAGAAACTAGGGGGATCATTTTCGATTTAGAGAGCCCTATGTATATTTTTGTTATTTCCGATAAAATAAAACCTCAAGAAATCTCCTGGACACAAGAAAATGTCGAAAAATATAAAAAAATTATTGGGTATTGGACTGAGGTATATTCAGGTCAATGGGAAGATTATTCAGAGGTTTTATATGATAAACGCATTGAAAATAATTTATCTAACCGGACATCTGAGCTACATTTTATTCATAGAAACTCTGGATTCATATATATGGCACAAGAAAATTATATAAACTTCTTTGACTCTTATATGAAGGAATTTGTATTAACACCCACTCCAAAAATGAGAGCTGTTTTATTTGCATTAAGATCTATAAATGAATCATTGGATTTACTATTCTTAAAAACACAATCAGAAGAATTTAAGGATGTTGACACTATTGAAAGGAAAATTCGAAATCTAAGATTTTTAAGGGGTTTGATTCAAACAAAATTAAGCTTAATATATAATGAATTAGATTATAATAGAAGACAACATTATTCAAGTGTATTAAAACATCTACTTAATGAATTTGAAATTGATCGAATAGTTTCTCGTATCAATGAAAAATTTAATATTATTTATGATTCAATGCAAGGATTGTATGTTAAAAAAAATGAAGAAATTCAAAAAAGAACAGAAAAGGGTCTTAACTTATTAAACCTACTTTTTGGGGCGGGAATCCTAGCAGATTTAGGGGGAGTTATCATGATTGCTTTAAGTTTGCAAGAAGGAGATCTCAGTTCAATAGTGTTAAATAGTATAATTGCCATATTAATTACCGGAATTTTAGCGGCAACAATTATAGTTAACATTTATATGAGAATTCAAGTTAAAAAATCAGAAATTTTCGAAGCTGTGGATGCAATTATTGAAGACAGACAAGGAAATATTATTTTAATCAAGCGAAAATTTCCTCCATATAAAGGATTTTATGCATTACCAGGGGGTTCTGTTGAGAAAGGTGAAAAACCAAAAGAAGCACTAGTTAGGGAAGTTAGAGAAGAAACTAATTTGAACATAGATATAAAAGAGAAAATTGGTTATTACGATCAAGAGGGAAGAGATCCTCGAGGAAATGTTCATAGTACTGCTTATAGATGTGTTGTCTTAGGAAATATTTCTGAGATGAAAACTGGTGAAGAAACGGAAGAAGTGAAACTGTTTTCCAAAGATCAAGTAAAAGATATTGAATTAGCTTTTGATCACAAAAAAATGCTAAGAGATGCAAAATTCATAGAATAAAGTCAATTGCTTTATAATCAATTAACATAACTTTATTATTTTTAATTAAATTCTTCAAATTCATAAAGAATTGAAAAGTGAAGAAATTTGATAATTATACCAAGTCCAGAAACGGGAAAAAAACCTCAAATTCATGAATCTGCTTTTATTGCTCCAACAGCTGTCATCATTGGAGATGTAACCATCGGAGAAGGTTCAAACGTTTGGTTTGGTGCAACTATTCGAGGAGATTGGGGCACTATTAAAATTGGTAAAAATACGAGCATTCAAGAAAATGTTACCATTCACATTGAAGCTGGTAGTTCCGTAACTATAGGAGATGATTGTATTATAGGTCATCATGCAAAAATGTGAAGAGTTTATTTCATATTGCAGAATGATTCATGGTCCTTGTACAATCGAAAATGGATGTGTTGTAGGAATTGGATCAAACGTATTGCATCGGTCAAAACTCTGTGAGGGATCAGTTCTTGCAGCAGGGGCGGTGCTCTTAGGTAGGGAAATCCCCCCTAGAAGTTTAGCTGTTGGAATTCCTGCTTCAATTAAAAAAGAGGGAATTTACAAGGGAAAACTCGAAGGAACTAAAACATCTAAGCTTTATGCAAAAAAAGGTCAAACTTTTAAACATTTTTTTAACAAAAATTCATCATAAGTCATATGCATATTTTCTTATTTTTTTGAAATTATTTAGAACAAAAACAATTTTCATTCTTAACAATGTCTATAATATTAAACTTTAAATCTATTAAATTAACCATAAGAATTTTATTTTCTAGGTTTGGGAGACCTAAAGCAGTTTTAATTACTTCTAAAGCCTCTAAAGTACCTAAAATACCTGGTGTCACACCAATTACAGGTAAAGGGCCTTCTTCTGGTGGCGCTTCTATGGGTTCTGAGAAGACACATTGATAACATGCAGTCTTTTTAGGATTTATTGTGATAATTTGTCCGTAAAAATCTTTGATTCCCGCAATAACACATCTTAAATTGTTTTCAATAGCTATTTTATTAACAAGGAATTTGGTTTTAAAGTTATCACTACAATCTACTATAAAATCATAGTTTTTTTCTTTTAGATATTTCTTAATCGAATGTTCATCAATAAAATCCTTAAATACGTTAATCTGAACTTCTGAATTAAGTTTTGATAGGACTTCTTTAGCAGAATTCACTTTATCTTTCCCTATCTGAGATTCATTATAAAGAATTTGCCTTTGGAGATTTGAGATATCTAAAACATCATTATCTATAATTGTTAATTCTTTAATCCCTACGGCTGTTAAATAAAGTGAAAAAGGTGAACCTAGGCCTCCACACCCTATCTGAAGGATTTTTAATTCAGATATTTTTACTTGTCCTTTTTCTCCAATCACAGGAGATATAATCTGCCTTGAATATCTTTGCTTCTGTTTTTCAGTTAAGATATATTATCACCTATTCAGTATTTTCTTTACATTTTTAATTGTTTCTTCAATTTCTATAAAAATTAAGCCTAAATTAATACCTAAATTTAATAATGAAACTAATATTAATTGTTCATCAGCACCCATAATAATGAGTTGAAAATCATTAAATTCTACTGTGAGATTATCAACAAATTTACTTGTTAATGTTGAAGCCGCTGTTTCAATAGCGGCAAACATAGTAGCTGCCATAGCACAAAATTTCCGATCATCGATTTCTCTTGGTAAATTTGAAGCTATCAATAAACCATTACGGTTAACAAGAGCAGTACCTATAATATCACTTATACTTAACAGTTTTTCTAATTCTTTATGGAGATTTTGATCCTTTAAGTTATTCATGTCCATTTAAAAGTTAACTTCGTGTTAATTTCAATTAAGATATGAATTATATAAAGATATCTATTTGAAAATCAAAATTAGACAATTTATAATTAAATTGTAGCTTTTTTCCTAATTCGGTAAAATGATTTTTGGCCATTAAAAGGCCGTGTTCTATTCCTCCATCCTGGTTGTCGTAATTTTGCAGACCTCCCAAAACCGCAACTGGCACAATATCGCTTTCTTCTATGGTATGAATGCTTTCCGCATCTACGACATGTTTTATGGGTTGCTGCCTTATTTTTCTTTCCTTTGCTTGGTGTACCTTTTCCCATTTTTCTCAGATCTCCTCAGTTTCTTCATGATGCATTAAATTTTCTTCTTCTTCGTTAGCAAAGACCAACCTTTCACGATCCTGACCTATAAAGATAACACTCGCGCCCCTAATCATTACTGTACCTAAATCTTTACTACGTTTTCCACCGCGACCAAAATATATCTCCTTAGCATCTTTAACGATAAGGTTCATATAATTATCAAATTTAACAAGCTTCCCCGTTAAATAAGTGTTCCATATTTTTAATTTGATGTTTACTTCATCCTTAAGAACTGCTTTACTCAAAGTTCTCGATATTGTGTGTTGAGAAGACATATATATAAAATCCCTTGAAAATTATTCTCGATTATGTTTTTAATTACGTAATCAAATAAATATTTTTTTAAATATTTAAGAATTTAGATGAAATATTATTAGATAAGGGATATAAATGAAAAAAATCGCATATTTTGATGCCGCTGTTGAGACGCCTGAAGAGATTATCCTTGCTGCCGATATGATCCCTGTTAGACTTCTTGGAAACCCAATAATTGGAATAGATAAAGCGAATGAACATGTACCTCCAACACATTGCGTTTGGGCAAGAAATATTTTTGAGCAAGCTATTAATGGCTTGGATGACAACATTAAGGGAGTCATTACAACGCACGGGTGTGATTGTACGAATAGAGAGTTTGATATTTGGTTAGAATGTGTTGATCTAGAGTTCCTTTTCTTTCTCAATGCTCCTTTGAAGCGAAATGAGACCGCGTTAAAATTCTTTATAGAAGATATTAAAGAACTCATTAGTCAATTGGAGGAAAAATATAAAGTCAGTATAACTTCTGAGAAGATTAATCAAGCCATAAAAAAAATGAATAAAATCAGGGATTTATTACGAAAGATATCAAATTTACGAGCAGAAATGAAATTAAAAGGTTCTGAATTTCATGCTCTAGTTAAAGAAGTTCAACAAACTGACAAAGATATAATTATTAAAACTCTTGAAGAAAAATTAAAAGAAATTAAAGAAAGAAAACCTTTTAACGGGAAAAAACTTAAAAAAGTGTTATTAACTGGTTCAGTAATAGATGACACAGAATTTATTAAATTTCTTGAAGAGATTGGATTTCAAATCATTATTGATGATTTATGTATTGGAACTAAATATTTTTGGAATAATGTTGATGAGGATGGTGATCCAATACTTGAATTGGCTAAATTTTATTTAAATAAACCAATCTATTCGACCAAATTTCCATCTTATAAGCGATTTGAAGTATTAAAGGATTTGTCAGAAAAATATAGAGTTGATGGTGTAATTAATATTGCACAAAAATTTTGTGAGCCTGTTTTGTATGATCATCCATATTTTAATAAAAAATTCAAGGAATTAGGAATTCCATATCTTTTTGTTGAGATAGAATATAATAGAGAATCATATAAGCAATTAGCAACGAGATTTGAAGCATTTTTTGAAATGATATAAAGGAGGTTTATTATAATGTCAAAAGTGAAGAGAACTGGAAAGATGTTAAATGCGACTAATAAATTAAGAAATGAAATGGGAAGACATTTTTTAGCAATTGAGCAGGCATATCGAGAGGGAAAACCAACCGCATGGGCAACTGCAGGAACTCCAGTTGAACTTTTATATTCTATGGGTGTTCAACCGATGCTTCCTGAAAATTCAGCTACTATATCGGCTGCACTTAAAAAGTCTCAAAGTTTTATTGAACTTGCTGAAACTCAAGGATTTTCTTATGATCTATGTTCATATTTCAAGACAAATGTTGGAGCTGTGCTTAATAACGCTGAAATGAGCGAAGGTGGAACTAGAAAACCAACTTTCATGCTCTCAAGTGATGTAATATGCGATACCCATGTGAATTGGTTTCAAGTACAATCTGAAAGAATGGGCGGAGTACCTCACTTTACAATTGATGTTCCTCATGTAGTTAGTAATACAAACAATAGACAGCGAGAATATTTCAAAAAGTATATTAAAGAACAACTTTGGGAGTTATTGGATTTTATAACTGAAGTTACTAGAAATGAATACAATGAAGAAAAAGCACGAGAGGTTGCCCAGAATTCATATGAAATGGGAAAAATATGGCAGGAAGTCTTCGAGTTGAGAAAGAATATTCCATGTCCAGTTTCAACGAGAGACACTTTTGGGGGACTTTTTCCTTTATTTACTATGACGGGGTTAAAATCACCAATAAAACTGTATAAAAGGATGTATAGAGAAGCAAAAGAGCGTGTGGATAATGGAATTGGGGCTTTAGAAAAGGAAGAATTTAGACTAATGTTTGAAGGTATTCCTTTTTGGTATAATTTAAAATTTTTTGCTAATTTAGAACGTTGGAATGCGATAATCGTTTATGAACCTTATGTTTATGCTTTTACCAAATACACAAATCCAAAAATAACTAAAGAAGATGTAATAAATAATCCGGTAGAGTCAATGGCTGAATTAATCCTTAGTTTTTGGTATATATATGACTTGGAGACTCGCGTCCAAAAATTCAAGGAAACAGTAAAGGATTGGAAAATTGATGGAGTTATATTACATAATAATATGTCATGTCGACCAAATGCTTGTGGTATGTATGATTTGAAACGTAGATTAATGGAAGAGGCTGCTATTCCCACACTTGTAATTGACGCTGACATGAATGACCCACGTAAACTGAATGAGACTCAAGTTCTAAATCAAATAGAGAGTTTTATAGAAATTCTCAGAAAAAGAAAGAAGCAATAATTTCGAATTAGTCTATCATTAGTCGTAATATTTCATTCTATTTGATAAAATATCTATCTATTTAAATATATGGTCAATTATAATAATATTAGATACTAAACAGTTAAAATATGGCTGATTCTCTAAAAAAAAATCCAGACATTAAATTAGGCAATCAGAAATTAAAACAATCTGACGAATACTATAAAAAAATTTTTGACAATATTGATGATTTAATTTCTGTTTTTAATGAAAAAATCGAATGTGAATTCATTAATGAAGCAGCGTTAATGAAAAGTTTGGGATATTATTTCGAGGATATAAAAGGAAATAATTCCCTCAAAATAGTCCACCCCGATGATCTGAAGAAAGTAATTAAAAACTTTAACTTAGCATTCAAAACTGGAGAAAGCTTTGGAGAGTCAAGAGTTAAATGCAAAGATGGCAATTTCAAATGGTTACAAAGTAGGGGACGGATTTTTATGAAAGATGGGCAAAAAAAGCTTTTGTTAATTTCAAGAGATATAACAGATATAAAAGAAACAGAACAAAAAATACAAAAAGCTGAAGAAAAATATAAATTGATTTTAGAAAATGCTAATGATCTGATTACCATAATCAATGAAAATCTACAGCATGAGTATATTAATGAAAAAGTATACTACAATTTATTAGGCTATTCAGGAGAAGATATAATCGGGAATACTCCCTTAACTCCTATACATCCAGAAGATCAAGAAAGAGCAATAAAAGCATTGATGAATGGTTTTAAGTATGGTGAAGGAAAAAATGAGATGAGAGTTAGACATAAAGATGGTCATTATCTCTGGCTGGAAAATAAAGGTAAAACCTTCATGGATTCTGATGGAAAAAAGAAAGCTGTTATTATTTCAAGAGATATTAGCGAACATAAAAAACTTCAAAAAGAACTAATTGATCAAAAAATCGAACTAGAAAAATTAAATGTACTTAAATCAGAATTTCTAAGAAGAACTACCCATGAATTAAAAATTCCTCTTACAGCAATAAAAGGATACGCAGATCTTTTATTAGAGTTAAATAGTGATCGCTTAAGCCCTGAAATTATATCTAATTTAGAAAATATTCATGAAGGGTGTATGCGTCTTGAACATATCATTAAAAACATCATAGAAAGCTCTAAATTAAAAACAAGTAGAATAGTGTTAAGAACATCAAAAGAAAATTTGAATAAGTTTGTTAAATCCTGTGTAGAAGAATTGAAAGAATTATCTGAAGCTAAAAACCATAAAATTAAAGTACATATTCAAGAAAACTTAGCTATCCCTTTTGATAAAGAACAGCTTCATGAAGTAATTATTAATATTTTAGGTAACGCGATAAAATATACACCCCCACATGGGATTATAAATATAAAAGCCGATCTTAAAAATGAATATGTTATTATTTCTATAGAAGATAATGGGATTGGTATTACAACGGAAGAGGAGAAGAAAATTTTTAAGCAATTTGGAAAAGTTGACCACTCTGACTTAGGTTTCGAATTAGGAATAGAAGGTTCAGGTTTAGGATTATTTATCTCAAAACAGATTATAGAATTACATGGTGGGGAGATTTGGGTCGAATCAGAAGGCAGGAATAAAGGATCAACTTTTTATTTCTCATTACCTCGAAAAAGAAAGTAACATTTTAATTTGCTATTTTTATATGGTTGTTAGGAGTTAATATGAGATAGGTATCCCCAAGACGACCCATTGAACCACCGTTTTCGCGTAGAAACACCTTTAATTCTTCTATACATCGCTTAAGCTCAGAAACTTCGGTATTTTCTAGAACATGTTTTGCATTGATTAGTAGTATTTTTCTCCCAAGGAGTTCTTTTTTTATATCATCTACTTGGTTAAGATCAGAAAAATCATACTTCCTTATTATAAAATTGTGTAGAAGTGAAGAATACTCTTTAGAGAAACCCATAGCCTCTTGTGGTGAACCTAAAAGCTCATCATCCTTTCGATTACGAAACTTACCCATTTATTATAATCAACCTTTTATTAGAATTAAAATTCAAATGGCACTATTTGAAATTTAAAATCATTCAGATACAATATACATTCAATTGATTTTAAATAGGAGAATTATTGTGATACATATTCTCGTGTTATGTGGATATTATTCAAGTAATAGCCATATAATTTAGAATCTATTAATACTTCATATATAAAAACTTCTATAAAATTTTTATATTCTATATAAAAAAACGAAATTTTAATAGAAGAGAAATTCTAATCTAAGATTAGTCTAAGACTCCAACTAGGGTTCTTATTATCAAACTATATATTAAACCTTAACAATAATAAAATTATAAAAAAAAAATAAAAAGTGAAAAAAAAATGGCCCAAATAATTGAAAAAATAATAAAAAAGAAGAGTTCTAAAATTGAACAAGCTGAAAAAATTGGAAATTTGAATCCAAGATATTTTGAAGAAGGTATGAGCCCTGAAAATGCTCTAGAAAAAATCCATTCATCAGCTACAAATTTTAGTGCCAAATATAATGCTTTTATGACCTATTAGAAGAATTAAATATTTTTTTATACTATTCTCATATTCTTATTATTAGCTTTTTAGAAGTAAATTACTGATCCTATTATGAACTCATTTATTCATATTATATAAATCTATAGTATCTAGTTCTAAAATAAGATCCATTCACTAAAGTTTAAAATATTTGAGGTATAAATTTCGTTATGGAACTAAAAGAGAATGAGTTTATAGAATTCATAAAAGAAAGAAAGAGCGTTAGAACCTTCATTTATAAGAAGATAAGCAATGATGTCATACTTGAAATCCTAGAAGCTGGTCGTTGGGCACCTTCTGGAAATAATAGTCAGCCATGGCGCGTTTGTGTAGTTATCCACCCAACAGTCAAAAGAATGCTTTCTGAACTCACTAAATATGGTGGAATAATTGAGGATGCTTATGTGGATCTTGTAATATTTTTAGATCTAGAAAGAGGTTATGATAGAGTTAAAGATGTGCAAGCTATCGGAGCTTTTATACAAAATATACTTTTAGCTGTTCATGCCCAAGAAGATCTTGGTGCTGTTTGGATTGGTGAAATCTTAAATCGAAAAGAAGAAGTCAATCAAATATTTAAATTACCTTTAGAAAAATTCGAATTAATGGGAGTTGTGGCAATTGGTATGAAAGATGACGCAAGAGAAAAAGCTCGTAAAGAACCAAGGGAACGACGACCAGTAGATGAGTTTATTGATTGGTTTTAATTTAATAAAAATACTTTTAATCCATATTTTTTATTCACCTTTTTACTCTTCTAGAGTTTCAACGACTTGTGGGTTTAGAATCCAAATCCCTATTACGAAAAATGGGATTAGAGCCCATTCAACTAAGATTGAAATAATAAAGGGTGTTGATTTGCTTATTTGATAAACAAGACCACCTAAAATAGGACCAATTATCATCCCAATCGAATCGAATGATGTAATTAATCCGAAAATTTTTCCTCGATCTTTTATAGAAACACGACTAAGGAAATTTATCAAAACAAATCCCGCAGTTAGCATAATTGTATTATCAAACACAAGCATAAGAGAAAAAAACCATATGTTTTTAGTAAAGAAAACTATAATCCATGTTAAAATACCTCCGATAATATTTACTATTGTGAGGGTAATATAAGGATTAATTTTATCAGCTATGACACCTAATTTAGGGGCTATTAAAGTTCCAACTATTATGGCTGGAAGATAGAACCAACTAATTAATGCAGGAGGTTCGGACAAATTTTCGAAAACTATAGGCAAAATAAAAGGTCTATAGATTCCAACATTTATCGCTCCTAGGATGAGCGCAAAAAATAATAAAATTATACCAAATATATATAGTCTTAGTGATCTTTCGATTGATATAGTATCGCTGAGTTCTGGTTCAATAATCTCACCAATCTTACCATTTGAATCGTTTGGATATTGAAATTTCTTACTTTCGTCAATATTTATAAAAAATCTAATCCCTGCATAAAAATTAGCTATACCAAAGATAGGGATTGCACTAAAGATAAGAAAGTTGTTTCCTGGAGCTAAAATTGTTGCTAAACCAAAAATCGAAAAACCGATTATTGTCCCAATTACTTGACCAATACCTAACGCAAACCTTCTGCGTCCAAAAGCAGATGAACGGTGATGCTTAGAGGATTTTTCAGAAATGAGGGTATCTAACGGAACCCAAAAAAGGTTTGCACCAAGACCTAAAAGAAATGAGCTAAGATAAATACCTGGCAGTGATTGTAAAATTATTGAAGAATAAAGACCAAAGTATGATAAACCTCGTCCGAACGATCCGATCATAATTAACTTTTGTTTTGAGACGTGATCTGTTAGATAACCTATATAAAAAGAGCTAATTAACGCACCAAAAGTTAAAAATGCAGGAAACAGACCAATTGCTAAACCAGGTCCTTCCCAAACCTGACTTATCATATACACCATAATAAAATCCACAAAAAAAAAACCAAGTGAATTCCAAACAACGATAAAAATGACTGAATCGAAATCTGATGTATATTTATGACTATGAGGGACTGACTGCTTTTTTAATTTCTTTAAAGGTGAAAGCATGATACTTAATAAAAAAATAAATCAAGGAAAAAAAATTTTTGGTTTAACCAAACCATTTTCTTCTATAACCAAAAGTGGAAAATCTGTGAAAAAATTGGACCTATCCAATAATAAAACTTAATCCAATAGATATATGTAACTCCAAGATACAATAAAGAGTATATAATACCAAATACAAAACCAAAAATTACATCAATTGGAAAATGTACTCCCAAAATAAGTCTAGAAATAGCGATTATTATATCTAAAATAGTAAAAATGGTTAATATAATCCAACTTTGAAAGTGAAAAGCAAAAATGATACCAAAAAGTAAAAAAAAGGCAACATGTCCACTTGGAAAGGATTGTTTTTCCGATTCTCGCATAAGATAAGGTATTTTTAGAAAATCGTCGTATTTTTTTACACCATCTTCTTTCAATTTGATATATGGTCGATTCCTCCGAATTATTTTATATCTAAATAAACTATGAATAATAATTGATTGTTCAAAGGCACTAGTAAATAAGACTAAAAGATAATAATCTTTTGTTATATATCCATAAATGAACCATAATAACCATATTAAACCCCAAAAATATAACGACCCAAGAAAACTAATCACTATCGCAAACTTTTTTGCTCTTTTACTAAAATCACTTCTATAAATATTTAGGAATGCTTTATGATCCCATTCTTCTAACTTTTCAAGATATTCCGACAATAGCGACATATAATTAACGAGCAGTGGATTTGAGTTAATGTGTCAAAATTGGTATTTATAGTTTTTCCTACTTATAATCATCTTGATTGATTCTATTGATAAGAATATAATTAGTATTAGCTTTAAGAATTTGAAAAAATAAACCGATTTCCGCCACTATGTAGAATTAACAAATAATTATAAATGGTTTTAAATATTATAAATTAAAAACTCTCATTCATTTTCTGAACATACATTTTTACATATTTATTGTGATTGTTATGAGTGAAAATAACTCGGGGTTTTCAGAAGAAAGTCTAAGAAAAATAGCAGCACAGAAAGTTAGTTTTAGGTTTTCTGTAAAGATTCATATTGTAATTTTTGGTGTTGTTAATACTCTGCTCTTTATAGTTAACTTTTTATTTACACCAAAACTATGTTGGGTTGTGTTTCCCTTCTTTTCATGGTTAATAGGAGCAAATATACATACTTTATCTTATATCTTATATGCTCGAGGGGTTTATCCAATGGCTAAACGAGGGATGATTTATCATTTAGATTCCTATATTTTTGTAATGTTATTCATGTTTATTATTAATTTAACAACATTCCCAAAGGTTTTTTGGGTAATCTTACCAGCTATTTTTTGGGGTACGGGAGTTATTGTACATATAGCAATTTACATTTTGTATTACAGTGGAAAGAGTAAAAAGCCTAATAAATTTAAATCAAGAAAGGAACAGGCAATAGAGAAAGAAATGGAAAAAATGAGGAAAAAACAGAATAAATAGAAATCAAAAGGTATCAAATTAATGTGGTTAGGAAAATTCTTAGATCTTGGAGATGATATAGATGAATTAAGATCTAGGATTAAGGAAGAACTAATAAATAGTCTTCATAAGGATAAACTAACTCCTCTTGAATTTACGATAATAGAAAGCATCTTTAATAGTAAGCAACTTTCTGGCTATGATTTAATGAAAAATTTAAATAGGCATTTTGCTGGAACTTGGGAAGCTCAGTCTGGCACAATTTATCCAATATTATCAAAACTAGAGAAAGATGGTTTTTTAAGTGCCCAAAAAGTTAAAAGTCCAATAGGTCCACTAAGAAAGGTATACTCTTTAACTGAAGCAGGAGAAGAGTTATTAAAATATAAGGTAAATAAAAATTATCTTGATCAACTTAAATTTATCGAGAATTTTTTAGTAGAACTCTCTTCAATTTATATACACTCTTTTCCTGAAGAAGAGAAGGAGGAAAGAATAGAAGAAATAAGAGAAATCTTACAATCAACTTATAAAAATGTAATGAATAATATTCCTGCTACACTCGAGTTCAAAACAATGTGTAATCAATGTGGATCCGAAATCGGTCGAGAAGTAGCGTATTGTCCTAATTGTGGAGCCTCTTTATTTAATAATACAGAAAGTAAATAAATAATTCGAAAAAAATAATAACTGAAATTTTTTAATTCATTTTATTCAATTTCAATGTTATATTTCTTGAAGATTTTTTTGAGTTCATCACTAGCTAAATGTTTTAAAATATCTTCTAATGGAGCTAATACTTCTTCTTGCTTTGTTTTTCTGTTTTGGCTAATTCTTCCTTCTTTTACTTCAAAACTCGATTGTGCCCAACTATATTCGTCATTAAATGTGAACCAGATTTGTTTATAAGCCCCATCTTGCCCTCCCTCTCTCGCTAAAGGTTTCTTTTCGATAGGTATTTCAGGATCTTGCAAATAACACCAATCTAATATTACCCATTCGAGTTTCCTTGGAGATTCAGGCCTATCTGCTAAATAAATACAATACGCGTGGCCTCCCTCATCAGATGAAGGGAATAATGGATTTGTCATCACTTGAGCCGCAGCTACTTTTACTCTCCAGGATGGAATTCCGGCATTTATTAATAAACCTGCTATTAATATAGCCCCATCCTCACAATCTCCAATTTCCGATTGGATTGTCTCAAAAGGAAATTGCCAAAACTCAGGACATTCGACGGATTCGTCATCTCCGATATATTTAAGGAAATCACATACAAACTTTTGAATAGTTAATGCTGTCTCATTTGCTGTATCAAGTCTTAGTCCTACATGACTTATTACATGCCAAAGAATTGCATCATTATCTTTTATAAAAGATTTTACATCAGCATCAATTTGTTTTTTATATGATTCACCCCTTAATGCTCTTGCGGTATATATAATTGGAGCTTTATCCCATTTATTATTCCAGTATTCAGGACCATATTTACCATAATCTCCTTCAAATGGAGTAATTTCAATTAATTCTGGGGGAGTAATAATTTCATCTTCCTTCTTTTCTTTCTTCTCTTTCTTTTCTGGAACTCCTGATAGAGTTTTAGCATCTAAAATCCATTTTTTTGCTTCACTTTCAGTTGGAACTTTCGCAAGAACTTTTGGTTTTTCTTTCTTCAGTTCCTTCAATTTAGTAATAATACTTTTTGGATTTCTCCGTGCAAATTCTTTTACTGAATCTATTCCAATTAGATTTAGAGCATTTGCGATTTTTGGATTAATTCCCTCAATCCTCATTAGATCCGCATGCTCTTGCCAAGTATCAAGAAGTTTAGCAGATATACCAATCTTTTTTGCCAATTTTTTTATTTGACTTGTTGTTAAAGGTAATAAATCTTCAACATTCCCAAATCCCTCTTTTTCCAAAAGGTTGGCATGTTTTTCATCAATTCCTATAATTTCTATAATTTTCATATTTACCGTTCCAATAATTTATTCTAATGAAAATAAATCAGTATAACTATAAAAAGAAGATATTAAATTCTTATAAAATAATTTAAATTAAAAATGAAAAATGAATTTCCTTTTTCGTTGTTCTGATGATATAGCTAAAAACGCTTTAATTTGTACTAAATTAAAAATTAACTCAGCGATTTCTTCACTATTTAATCTAAGCATTTTACTAATTTCATCAAATAGTTTTTCTAAAAAAAATTCCCCTTCAGTTTTGTGAGCAATTTCTTTAGTAAATTGATAAACTTTTTTAGATTTCGAGGATAACTTTTTTCCTTTTATTGAGCCTAATTTAAACGGTAAAGTTAGATAAAGATGGAATACATCTTCAATTATCCCTTCAATACTTTGTTTTACTTTTGATTGCGTTCGAAAAATAGAAATATCTCCTTGAAAATCTGTATACAATCCTAAAATTTCTCTTTTATACCGACCCTCAAATAGTTCACAAAAAAATTTTAATACCTCCCTTGTAAACAAAGTTGGTATTTTATTGAGAATTAGAGTAATCCAGATCATTTTACCCGCACGAGTAATTAGATATTTTCCCTCTAAAGTTGCCTGTTCAATCCCCCCTTGATCTATAGGAAAATCTGATATTTCATATTGAATTGAACTCCGAAATGTATCGAAAAAATCTGGATCAAAGCTACCCGCTGTTTTATAGTAAATGATCTCTCGAGATTCTCTATGTGTTATAATAATGTATTCAATTGATATTGCCAAAGATAAATATTCTGAAATAGGAATTCTTACCTTCCACTGTGATTTCTTCTGTATATTGAATATTCCTCTATTTATTTATAATTTTGCCAATTGACAGTTAATGAATTATATCACTTTCATGGTTAATAAAATAATTTGAAGCAAGAATCTAAGCTTTCACAAGTTAATTCAAATTAGTTAAAAAATGTGGAGAGGGAGAGAATTTTGCAGCTCCCGAAACGGTTGAGCAAGATTCGAACTCTCGAAGGCCTTTGCCACTGGATCTTAAGTCCAGCACCTTTAGTCTTGACCCATTCAAGGCAAATTGTAAGACCTTATTTGATATGGTCAAATTGACCAAACTCGGTAACCTCTCCATTGTAAAAGTTAGGCGAAATTTTTTAAAAGCTATAAAACCAATATTAATAGCTTCTAAAGGTGACAATAATTCAAAGTTATAATTTTAATTTAAATTTTTCTTAACCATTTAGTATTAATGGTTAGATAAGGTTTAAAGAAAAAATAAAAACAAATAAATAAGTGTAAAATATAAGAATAATATCGTACTCACAATTTATCAACTTGTACCAATAGATTTAGATTATTATCTTATAAGAGATAAATTAAATGGTTAAATATTATGCCTGTAGGTATTCTTGTGATTCGCTGGGATAATGAAATTGGCCCAATAAATGAAGGTTTTTATCCTGAGACTTTAAAGATAACGAACAATTTACTCACGCAAGTTTATTCAAGTCACAGATATCAGAGTCTCAAACCTGGTTTTGCGAGCATTGCACTTAAGAATAATAAAGTAGTATCATTTTTCTCTGGAGTAGGACAAGATTTTATATCAGTTGAGAATTATGTTGTTGCCCTTATACTTCGAAGAGATGAAAAACCTGGAAAATATCGAGAAGTGCTGAAGACGATTGCTGCAGAAATTCTTGAAAAAATTCCAGATGATACATTTCGGGATGTTTTACCTGGATTATATAACCAACTAGCGAGTGTATAAAAATCTTTTATTATATTCCTTTTTTCATAGATTTTAGAAGGCTTTAAGCTGATTGTAAAAAATTTAAAATGAAATAGGATAAGTTAAACTAACCATCTTCAAGTTGTTTAACAACAATTTTACCTTGTTCATTAGTTTCAAGAACACCTGCGTTCTCTAAATCTTGAACATTTTTTTTGACTAAAACAATAGGAGACCCGATAGCTGCTCGTAGGTCTTCTAAGGTTATTGCTCCTACTTCTTCAACTATAAGGAAAGTTTTGAAAAGTACTTCTTTTTCCATTAAGGGTTTTAATTTATCGAAGTAATTGATTTTATCAATATTTTCCCTGTGAAATTCTTGAATTTCTGTAATTTTCTTATTTAAGCGTTCGATTTCAGCATTTGCCTCTCTATTTTTATCACTTAATTCCCCAACTTTATTTATCAACTCTTCATGTTTATTTTTCATTTGTTCAAATCTAGATACAGCGTCTTTTGCTTCGGAATCTCTCTCTGTAGTAATCAATTTACTATCCAATAATATTTGATCAAGTTGATTAAGTTTCGATTTTAATTCTTGTGTTTCTTTTAAACGCTTTGCTTCCATTTCCGATATAATCTTAACTTGTTCTTCCTTAAATTTATCTGTAAATGCTTGAAGCTCTTGAACTTTATTTTCTAGACCTTTCCTTGCTTCCTTATGTAGTAGTACTTCTGAAGTTTTCTCAGCTATTTCTGCTCTTAAATTTCCAATAGTTTCATATGATTCTTCCAATTTCTTTTGGGTAGGTACAATTTGTTTTTTCACTAATTCAAGTTCCTTTTGCGATTGGGCGATTTCTCCTTTAGCATATTCTAACTCAAGTTCTTTTTCATTAAGTTGTTGTCTTTGTGCACCAATTAATTCTTTTAATTCGAGTATGTCTTCTGGTATATCGCTCATTTTTGAAAGTTTGGCTTTTTGTTGTTCAATTATAACCTCTTGTTCACTGATGATTCTTTTTTGACGTTCTACTAGTGCTGATAATTTATCTACTTTCGATTGCAGAATAGCAGTTTGCTTTTCACTGGATTCAATTCCATCTAATACATCTCTTAAATCTTTTGACACAGTTAATTTACCCTCAATTTATAATTTAAAATAGAATACTATTAAATGTTAATGTAGCAAGTATATTTATTTTTTTTTTTAATAGAAACTTATAACTATTAAGAGAGATTAGTTTTAAATAATTTTCGAAATTGAAAGATAGTTCATCATTCCTAGTATTAAATTCTGAAAGGTGATAAAAATTCTTACAGTTTGTATTAATCCAACTCGTTTAAATGCTATTATTCTTATGATTTTTGAAGAAAGAGAGAATCATAATAAAATCAAGTTGAAAGAAATTCATTTATTTAAAAGAAAAAAAGAAGTTAACAACTTTGTTGAGCGAAATAACCTTAAATTAATAGAGGATATTAATAGGATTTCAAGGAAAGATGTTCAAAATTTAATTGGTTTAATCAACAGCTACTTATTAAACGGAAAAATAGATTTATTTGAAGGAATAAGTGAGTTAGGCATCGAGTTAGACCTACAAGAAAAATTTCCATCAAGTTTTTCTCAAAACGTTGTTAATAATCTTATTAACCTTAAACCTGGTGAGACAACAACATATTCAAAAATTGGTAGTGAAATTGGTTCAAAAGCTTATAGAGCTATAGGAAATGTCTGTAAATCAAATCCAATTCCGTTAGTTGTTCCATGTCATCGAGTACTAAAAAAAAATGGAGAACTTGGAGGTTTTATGGGAAAATCAGATGAAACTTGGGAAACTAATCTAAAAAAACAATTATTAAAATTAGAAGGATATCAAATATAAAAATTTAGAGTTGTATTAATCGAAATTATTAAAAAAGCTAACAACTTCTATTTAGTATTATGGTACATGTATCTCCACTTAAACCTTTTATACCTATTAATCCAGAAGAATTTTGTACTAATCCTTATGATATAATAAGCAAGGATGAGGAATTAGAATTAAAAAAGCTTTCTAATTCATTGATACATCTTATTTTGCCTGATGGAGAAGGTAATGAGATCTATGAAAACGCTGCTAAAGCATATAAACGGTTTAAAGATAAAAAAATTATAGAACAAGAAAAAACACCAAGTATTTTTGTGTATCGGCAAGAATCTACTCATTTTGGTCATCAAGGTTTAATAATTGGAATCTCCCTTAAAGATTATGAAATGGGTAATATTGTGAAACACGAATATACTCGAGAGAAACCACTTAAAGATAGAACAAATCATATAGTTGCAACAAATGTTGCAGCAGGTTTAGTTTGGACGGTTTTTAAAGCAAATAAAAAAATAAATCACATCATTGAACAAATAAAAAAAGGAAAACCTAAATTTAATTTTAAAAAATATGATTATGAGCATACCTTATGGCAAGAAACTGATTCTACTATTATCAATACATTAAGAAGTTTATTTAAAAAAGAAAAAGTATATATAGCTGATGGACATCATAGAGCGGCGAGCGCTGCTGAATATCGTAAAATGCAAATGAAAAAATCTAATAAAGAAAAAGGATCTGAAGAACCATGGCAATATTTACTAGCATATGTAGCTTCTGATGATCAAATCCGTATTTTACCATACAATCGGGTTATTAGAAAACTATCAATTTCTGAAAATGAATTCTTAAAGAATTTAGAAGAGATATTTAATATAGAATTAAGAGAAAATGCTTTTAATCCCTTAGAGAAAAATGAGATTGCTATGTGCTTAAGGGGTAAATGGTATAAACTTACGATTAAAAATAGAAAATTTAATTCTAAACGAGAATCTTTAGATGTTACTATTCTTCAGGAAAAGGTTTTAGAGCCCATCTTAGGTATCGCTGATCCACGTGCCGATGAAAACATATTTTTTGTCGGAGGTCTACTGGATCCTAAAGAAATGGAAAAATATATAACTGAAAAAGGAAATGAACTACTTTTTAATTTATATCCCGTAGATATTAGAGATCTAGAATCGATTGCGGATAAGGGAGGTGTAATGCCCCCTAAATCTACCTGGTTTGACCCTAAAGTCCTCTCAGGATTAGTTTTGCATGATTTAAAAGAGTATTAAATATACTTTACTTAAAATTCTTTAGAAATTCTGACATTTTTTCTGCAATCATAGTTGCAGCAGCAATTTGATTTTCAATACTTTGGCTTCCGATATGAGGAGTAAGTATTAGATTTTCTGTATATTTAATTAATTCTGAATCTTTAAGAGGTTCCTCACGAAAAACATCAAGAGCAGCACCCGAAATAGTTTTATTTTCTAATGCTTTTAATAATGCTTTTTCATCAATTAAATCACCTCTGGCAGTGTTAATAATTATCGCGTCCTCTCTCATAAGTTTAATTAATTCTTCATTGATTATATTTTCGGTTTGAGGGGTAGCAGGAAGATGCAATGATATAATTTGAGCATCTTTTACTAAATCTTCAATTGAATTATAAATTGAACATCCAATTTCTTTCGCTTCATCTATAGCTACCTGACCCTTGCTAAACCGAGAATAGACCCCAACTTTCATTCCCATTACAATTGTAATCTTTGCTAAGTATTTAGCTATGTTTCCAAATCCGATTAAACCAAGTTTTTTTCCTTTCAATGTATAACCCAAATACTGATTTTTGTTCCATTGTCCTTGATGAGTTGTACGATCAGCATGAGAAATTTTCCTTGCTAAGGACAATATTAGGCCTAAAGCCAATTCTGCTACTGATACCGTAGGCGCCTCAGGAGTATTTAAAACTTCTATATTCATTTCAGCAGCTTTTTGTCTATCTATGTTATCTAATCCAACTCCCGCTCTACCAATAACCTTTAAATTATTTGCATTTTCTAACACTTCAGCAGTTAACTTTGTCCTTGAACGAATTACGATTCCATCATAATCCTTTATTTCTTTCTTTAATTCATCATGTGTTATAGTAAATTTTTTTATAACCTCAAATCCATTATCTTCAAATATTTTGATACCATCTTCTTCAAGTTTATCGCTAATTAATATTTTCATCAATATCACATGGATTTTCTTTAAAAATATTGATTTATTTTTTTCATATATTTATTGAATTTTGAAGAGTTTTTAATATTTCTTTATTCTTTTTTCCTTTAAAAAGTTAATAAAAAAAGAAAATAGTTTAAATTATTTTAACTCGTTTATTATTTCTGAAAGAATTCTTAACATTTTTTCAAGATCATTAATGGATATTTCTCCCATATGGCCGATTCGGAACGTTTTATTCACAAGGTTTCCGTACCCATTAACAATTCGATAACCCTTTTCTAAAAGCATTGAAACCATTTTTGGGATATCAAGATTCAATGAATTATTTATAGTTGAAACTGTATTTGATTCATATCCCTTTTCAGGAAACATTTCAAGATTCATCTTATGAACCCATTCACGTGTCCGTTTTCCAAGTTGTTCATGTCGCTCAAATCTTTTTTCTAAACCTTCTTTATTCAAGATATAATCTAATTGAGCAGCTAATCCTCTTATTTGTGGGATAGGAGGGGTGGATGGAGTTTGATGCTTTGCATTGCTTTTTTTCATCCCGATAAGATCGAAATAAAACCCTCTATTTTTTACTTTTTCTGCTTTTTCAAATGCTGCGTCTGATACAGAAGCTACCGCGAGTCCAGGAGGTAAAGTAAAACATTTCTGAACGGAAGCTAAACAAACATCAATTCCTAGTTTATCGACCTCAATTTTAACTCCAGCCATTGAAGAAGTAGCATCAACACATACCAATACACCAAAATCTTTTAAAATGGGTACCACTTTATCAACAGGGTTATATACTCCGGTAGAAGTTTCATTTGCTTGAAGAAAAACTACTGAATAATTATCTTTATCCATTACTTCTTTTGCAAATTCACCAGTAATAGCATGACCCCATTCAACACCTTCTTTTATAGCATTTTTACCATTTGATATTCCAATATCATACCATCTATCCCCAAAGGCTCCAATTGACAAAAATAATGCTTTTTCATCATCATTAATTAAATTTCTAACACATGCTTCCATAACACCTGTAGCACTTGAAGTAAAAATCAAACATTCGTTATTGGTATATAATAATTTTTGGAGCCCTTCAGTGGCAATTTGATGCATTTCTGAATAAGCTTTCGATCTGTGAGTATCATTTGGTTTTGCTAATTCCTTCAAAACTCTTTTTGGGATATGAACGGGTCCAGGAGTAAATAAAGTTAACTGAGAGCCTTTTTCTTTATTAAAATGAATATCAGTCATATTGAATCAGTTTTTTATTTATTGAGACTTTTTTATTATGATACAGTAAATTAAGTAGAATGGTTTGATATAATTTTTATTATTTATTATTTATAAATTTGAATAATGTATAAAATTCTTAATATTTTAAAAAATTCAGATTTTGTTTAATAATAGAATTACATTTTTTCTAGTATAAGATTTCCTTCATGATTGACAAATACAAAATAGTCTGAGATAATATAAAAGAACAGTTTAAAATTTTTGATATGTAATATTGATAAACCGTATTCGCTTAAATATAATGCCGCTCTCCCCAGAATATTAACTAAAATTGTAATCGAGAGCGAAATAGTATGAATTAAGAAAAATTCTTGGAGATTACTAACGGGTGAGAAAAGTGCTAACATACAGGCTATTATGGTCATAAATCCTATTATAATATTAATAATACAACATTTTATCGAATAAATTTTAAAGAGAGTTCCTTTAAAGATAGCAGCAAAACCCACAATTGTTAAAGGGAAGGCCGTTAAATTAATTATTTTTTGAAGTGTAAAATTAGGATGTTTTAGGAGATAGTACAACATTAATAATGAGAATAGTATTGAAAGAACACCTAATAGAATTTTATTTATATCTCTATCATTTCCCCGATTTTTTTTATCAAAGGCTTTAATAATTTTTATAATTCCATAAAAAAATAAAGCAACAAGAGGGTATACTAGAAGTAACATCAAAGATTCTAATCTATAAAATAATAGAAAACCAACAAATGAAAATATTATAAAAACAGTGATATAGTTATCTACTCGAATTTTATCCTTATGTATTAATCTCATCATAAAATTTTCACTTAAAAAATCTAAAAGATAATTTATTGTATTATTAAATGATTAATTTCCCTTTTATTTATTATTATTTATATTCTAAATCGTTGAAATATCGAATAATAAGTTCTTAAAGGGAGGAAATATTAAATTAATAAAAAAGGACAATGTAATTCCCTCCAATAATTAAACATACTGCAATAAAAAATCGTTTACGAAATTTCTCTTTTAAGAATATTATGGAAAAGATCTGGTTTAATATAGGTGTATTTATTGAAATTACCGATGTTAATATTAACCCATTAATTTCTGCTGCCTTATAATACAATGTGTCAGCGAATCCCAATGATAATATTCCTGCGATTCCAATATATATAAAAAATTTTAAATGCTTTCGATTTTCCTTTTTAAAACCCGAATAATATACAGGATAGAATAAACCTAATGGGCAAAAAATTATGCAAGATATAAAAACTCTTAAAAAATTAGTGACAAAGACATCATCAGAAAGAATTCTCGCCTGGTTAAATGAAAGAATTGCAACCGCCCATAAAAAGGCAGCACCAAGAGCCAATAAAACTCCGATAATAACTACTTCATGTTTATGATCTTTCACTTTTTCATTTAACTCATTTTTTTCTAATTTATCTTTAGAACTTAAAATAAATACGCTAGACAGAAATAATATTCCCCCCAAAATAATTGAAACTTTTAATTCTTCACCAAATAAAAGTATGCTAAACGGAAATATGAAGATAAGTGAAAGTTGAACAAGAGGATAAGCACGAGAAGCATCTATCTTTTTTAATGACATATAGTAAAGTAAGTCTCCAACTGTGACACTTAAACCAGATATAAGAGACGCTATTAAATACCAAATTAACTCTACTCTAGTTAACCTACTGAAAAAATAATAACTTCCAAATAATAAGGAAAAGATAAAAGTACCGAGAGATACACAGCATAGCCTAAAAAATAAATTTGCTTTAGGTTCTGTTTTTTGCAGTCCCGCTTTATAAACAAGGGAGGCTATTGCCCAAACAAATACTGCATAAAATGTAAATAATAAACCAAATAAGTCGACCATTTAACAAATATTATTTAAAATTATTTTAAAACTATTGTTTTTAACGCATTGATTTTAGTCTTAAAAGAAATTCTTTTGAAGGAGGTTGGTTAAATAAGAACATATTAATTACCATTTCATTAACATCTTTATCTGATTCAGCCAGAGAAAACATATTAGAGAGATTTTTACCATTATTTTCATAAAAAAATTCTACTATTGAAGCAGTCATTTTGAAATTTCTTCTAATTTTTTTGATATTTTGATGAGATTTATATTTCTTTAGTGTATTGTTGATAATATCATCGTTTTTTAAAGCAAGTATGGCTGTTTCTCCAGCAATATGACCAGATACAATACTTGCATATATCCCTTCACCACTAATAGGAGACACAAATCCAGCAGAATCCCCGATCATTAAAATGTTGTCTTTACAAAGACTGTTCTCTTTCACCCCTAAGGCTGGTACGGGATAGGATCCACTCCATATTTCCTTAAAATCTCTATTTGGGAAAAATTTCTCTAGAAAAGGATCATCTAGAAAATTTTTATATTCTTGATTTATATTATAAATGCGATTCGCCTCTAACCAAGTACCACATCCGATATTAAAACGTTTTTCATCTAAAGGGAAAATCCAACCGTATCCTTTATATTTTCGAAAGAAAATTGATATTGATGTTTTATCAAGGTAATTCATTGCCTCCATAATAGCACATCTACATAATCCTATTTCATCAATCTTCCATTTATTTCTCATTCCAGATTTGATGGCCAACTTAGAGCCCATTCCATCAGCAATTATTATAATCTTACCTAAATATTCTTTAGTTTCATTATTGTGTTTAGTCTTTATACCAATTTTATGATGCTGTTTATACAAAAAATCAAAAGATAAATTTTTATCAAAAAGTTCAACTCCTGCATCTACTGCTATGTTCCTTATAACAGTATCAAATTCTAATCTATCTACTGTAAAAGATGGTTCTCTTATATCTTTCCAGGAGTATTTTAATTGATGATAATCTCCCGAATACATACTTATCCCTGTAATAGGCAATAAATTCAAATTACGTAACTGAGGGTAATATTTTAAAACTCTTGAGCTAACGCCACCCCCACAAGGTTTTCGCCATTCAGTATTTCTTTCTATCAAAGCAACCTTGTATCCTTCCTTAGCAAGGACTTCAGCACATTTTGACCCTGCAGGTCCTGCACCTGAAATTACAACATCATACATTCTAAAAAATCACATCTTTATACATGATATTATCAACTAGTATTTATATTAAATTAGAGGAAATTTATTAAATTATAAGTTCTTTAATGAAACTATGAGGAATGAAGAAAAATTAAATTCTGAGTTTTTGAGGAAATATGGATTTGAACTTAATAAGACGCCAAACCAAGAAGAAATTTATGAATCAAAAACTCTAAAAACTGGTACTACTACAGTTGGTTTAATTTGTAAGGATGCCATTATATTAGGAACGGATAAAAGAGCATCAATGGCTTATTTTGTAGCAAGTAAAACCTCCAAAAAGCTTCATAAAATTCAGGATCATCTCTGGATGACCATTGCAGGAGGTGTTGCTGATGCACAATACCTTGTGGATATCTTACGTGCAGAAACTACAATATATCAACTGGCCCATGATGGTAAACCCATACTGGTAAAAGCAGCAGCAAAATTATTATCAAACATATTATATTCTAATAAAATGTTTCCTTTTGAAGTAGGACTTATCTTAGGTGGAGTCACAGAAGATGAAGGTCCAACTCTCCTACAAATAGGAGCCTATGGTTCAATACTCCCAGAAAAATTTTGCGCTGTAGGGAGTGGTCAAAATTTTTCTTATGGCGTTTTAGAAGCTAAATATAAAGATGATTTAACTATTGAAGAGGGTATGGAAATCATAAAAAAAGCAGTTAGCTCCAGTATTATTCGAGATATGGCATCTGGAAATGGAATAGACATTGCTGTTGTCAAAAAAGAGGGACCAGCTGAACGTGAGTTTATACCCATATAAAGTTGTTATATACGCAATAAACCCTTATTAATTTGCTCTCCTTTTATTTAAATTTTATGTTCTATATTCTTTTTTAATAAAATTTAAAAAAGAAAATTAGAAATTAGTATTATAATAAATAAAGTTATAATTATTACATACGTTTATAAAAGTTAATTACTTTATCTTAAGATAGAAAAACCTCGCGTAAGAACTAAGAATAAACGAATTAGATAGAATAAGCAGAACCGAAATTGAGACTTAGGGTGACAACAAATTGAGCTATAAAATAATAGTAGATTTATCCCACAGAGAAAAAATAGAAGAATTTCCAGAATTTTCCTTAGACGAAGATGATTATGAAATAGATTATATTGATAAAAATGAGGGACCTATAGATTTTGATATGCTTGAAGATTTTGATATCTTATTTCTAGGAAATATTCAACATACTCAAAACACAAAGGATGATAAATTTACACAGTATGAATTAAAAGCTATTAAAAGATTCATCGGAGAAGGTGGGGGTCTTTTTTTAACAAGTGGAGATGGAGGAGATAGAGATATACCAATGAAACAAGGATCCATTAGAGTCCTATATAAGGTAACGGGAGTTCGAAGGTTTTGGAATGGAATCATTCATGAAGCCCCCTCAAACTTTTTAGTGAAGAAAAGAAACTTATTAATAACTGAGTTATTTAATCATCCAATCACAGAGGGAATTACAGAGTTAGTATTACCTAACTGTACATTCTTTACAATTTCGGAAGAAGATGTAGATGACATAATAATAACTTCAGAAAAATCAGAATTTAGATATTATATCGATGATGATATCAGTGCACTTGGGCCTGTACCGATTTGTGCTGTTTCTGAGTTTTATGAAGGGAGATGTGTGACTATAGGATCCTCTGATTGGCTTACTGAAGATGGGGATTTCGGTCTTGATACAGGCGACAATTTAAAATTTTTGACTAATATTATTGAATGGTTATCTTTCGAGGTTTAGTTAATTAATTTGTTCTACTTATATTATGGTTTTTAGAGTTCTGAGACCAGACTCCGAGTCTGTTTGGCAAAATGAGGAAATTCTTAGACGTTTTTCAAGATATAGGGGAATCATTGATGGGAATGAAATAGCAAGATATCTGATTGCTAAGACTATCGAATGTGATTTTAACCCAACTGATTCTATAGAAAATCTTGAAACACTACTACAAGAAAAATCCCGAGAATTTAATGAATCGTTAGAAGAAGATATTGACAAAATTAAATATCGTAAAACCTCCTCTCTTTCTTATATACATTTAGCAGAAACTATTGCGAACAAATATCTTGAAAGTTGTATTTTCTGCGAACGCCAATGTGAAGTCAATAGGATTGATGGAGAAAAAGGATATTGTTTAATTCCAAAAGATTCATATGTTTCTTCAGCATTTCTCCATATGGGTGAGGAGGCACCTTTAATCCCAAGTGGTACAATTTTCTTCCAGGGATGCAATTTTGGCTGTGTTTTCTGTCAAAATTATGATATTTCACAAGCATGGAAAGGAAAGAGAGCTCTTGATGATATAGCTCAAAAAGTAAATCCAAAAAAATTGGCTACTATTGCTGAAAAACTTGTTGATAGAGGTGCAATAAATATAAACTATGTTGGAGGAGATCCTATCCCAAATATTCACACTATACTCGGTAGTTTAGACTTTCAACAATCTAACATTTGTCAGTTATGGAATTCTAATTTTTTCTTAACTGATAAATCTTTATCCCTGATTATCGACTTAATCGACTTTTGGCTACCAGATTGGAAATATGGCAATAATGAATGTGCTAAAAAATATTCTGGCATAGATAATTACTTTGATATAATTTCCAGAAATCATTTACGAGCCCACAATGAGGGTAGCGGGGAAATGATAATTAGACATCTTGTAATGCCAAATCATATCGAATGTTGTTCAAAACCAATTCTTGAATATATTTCCAAAAATTTGCCGAAGGCCGTACTCAATCTAATGGGACAATACCGTCCACAATACAAGGCATATCAATTTAATGAGATAAATCGCCATCCAACTTCTGAAGAAATGCAAGAAATCCAAGATTACGCTACTAAACTAGGTGTACTTTGGAAACCTGTATCATAGTTTTTATTAATTTCAAAAACCTATAAATTAATAAAATTTTGTTTTATAAAGATATTTTGCTATAAATTAATTTTAACTATTGAAATATACCATTATAGCATTTGATAATTAGAAAAATCTAAAAATAATAGAATATTTGATATCCTAACTCTTTATTCTAAATCTTTTAACATAAG
>JBHLOJ010000006.1:0-34252 GCA_048940605.1 Promethearchaeota archaeon | reverse complement strand
ATTTGATAATTAGAAAAATCTAAAAATAATAGAATATTTGATATCCTAACTCTTTATTCTAAATCTTTTAACATAAGGGGTTGATTATGAGTTATAATTTAAGCGACGTAAAAGGTCTAGGAAAGAAAGAAGATACACTAAAAGAAGTCGGGATAGATTCTGTTGAAAAACTTGCTAATGCAAATATTGATGAATTAACTACTCTCAAGGGTATTGGCAAGGCAACGGCTGAAAAATTAGTTGAAAACGCTAGAAGTTTATTAAATGAATCTATATTAGACGATTCAACTGGATTAATAAAGGAAGAAGCTATTGAAGAGGACAAACAAGAAAAAGTGCATGAGGAACGTAAAAAGTTAGAAGAGAAGAAAACAAAATTACAAGGTAAAAATGTTGAAGAAGGAGATTTCATTTTAGTTAAAATTACTGGACGAACTCAAAAAGGGATTATATTTAGGGTTTCTTCCGAAGAAGATGCGAAAAAAGCAGGCATATATGATGAAAATAAAGCCAAACAAGGAATATACACACCGGAATTCGTAATTGTGGGAAAATCAGGCTTCTTGAATGAGGGACTTACTGAAACTATAAAAGAAATGAATTTTTTTGAGAAAAAATCAGTAAGAATACCTCCTTCTAAAGCATATGGCAAACGTGATCCTCAAAAAATTGAAAGAATAGGTATAGCCAAATTTAGAAGACTTAACGAGGGTAAGAATCCTGAATTTGGCCAAGAATTTGTTAAGCAAACGCAAGGTCAGGTGCAAAGAGGAACTGTGACAAATATAGTTCAAGGAAGAGTTATTGTTGATTATAACCATCCTTTAGCGGGACAAAGTGTAGATTATAATTTAGAAATTATTGATAAAATAGAAGACTTCAATAAGAAAATAGAATACTTTATGATTAACAAAGGAATTCCAGCTGAAAGTATTTCTGATTTTCAAGTTAGTTATATTCCTAAGAGCAAAACTATTGAGATTACTATTCCAAAGATGTTTCTTTTCCAGAACCTGACATATTTTAAATTCGGATTAGCTATGGATCTGCAATCACATATGGCTGAAGAAATTGATGATGTAAAATTTATTGAGGTGTATGAAAAGATACCTTTAACCCCAACACCATCTGAGTCAGTAATGCAAAAAGTTGAAGAATTCAACAAAAAAGAAGAAATAGAAGAAAAATAAATTAATAAAAAATATTCAATCAACCCTAATTTTACTTATAAGTTCGTCTTTTTTCTTTTCTCGTTCCCTCTTATACTTAGATTTTAATTTATGATATTGAGCTCTTTTACGTTGAAATTCTAATCTTCTTCTGAGAGATTTCCTTTTCTTTTTTATGTACTCTTTCTTTGCTTTTTTATATTCTTTTTTAGCTTTTTTATATTCCTTTTTCGTCTTCTTGTATTTTTTATATTTTTGCTTTATTTCTTGTCGAAGATTTTTACTTATGTTCCCTATTCCCAATTCCTTCAAAGTTTTCTTAAATTTCTCAAACGACTCAAACCTAATTACAATAATCCCTAATTCTCTTGCAGGAACTAGATTTTTGATTTTATCATCGATAAATACGCATTTTTTTGGAGATGTGTCTAATTTTTTCATAACATATTTATATTTTTCCATATCTGGTTTGATAAAACCGATTTCATTTGAAAGGAAAACATTATCAAACGCATCATAGAAGCCTTTTAACATATTGGATTTAGCATGAATATCGTGAGTATTTGACATTAAGCTAACTGTAAATCCTGCTTTATGTAAGCGTTCAATTATTTCCGCCATATCTGAGGAGATATGTGTGACTTGTGAATACAAATCAAACCATAGTTCCAAATAATACTCACAATTTACTTTTTTAGGAGGTAAAGCTCCATCAGTTTTCTGGAATGGATAATAAAATTTATCTAGAATTTTTTCTAAAAATTCTTTTGATGAAATTCTCCCAGAACTTAAACTACGCTTGATTTTTCTGATATATGAATTTTCTAAACGAGGAATTTTTATATTCAAATCCGCTTCAAGTATATCTAATAAATTTTTTAATACAAAAGTTTTTTCGATTAGAACTCCTCCAAAATCAAATATAAAATGCTTAATTTTATACAGTCTAACCTTTTGTTTTTCACCATAAATTTTGGACTTTTCAATCTCTTTTTGAGAATTCATATTTTCTTAACTACCTATTTCGTATTAAAATTTCTAGTTATCTCAACTTGATCTAAAATTATATTACATACCTTCTCAACTGGGGAACCATCACACTTCCAGTTCGTAAATTCAGGAAAAGAGCCGGGATCCACAACATATAAGTTATTAGTTAGCCCTTCTCTAACAATATCTAAATGACCAAAAAGAACATCCCCTTTGAAATAAGACTTCCATTTGTTAATTATATTTTCTATGTCATCAGGTGTATCAATTTTTTTCATATCAACATGTTCATCAGATAATGGTGGTTTTATTAATGTACAAATACTATCACCTATGAAATAAACATTATAATGTACACCTTTAATATATTTCTCTACGTATAGTATTTTATTATTATTTATCCCGAAGTCCTCAATTGATCTTATTAACTTAACACCTTTACTCCCAGATCCCATTATTGGCTTTAAAATATATGGATATTCATCTAATTTAATTTTAAATGTATTTAATGTACCTAAATAAATCTCTGGAGTCAGTATACCTATTTTCTTCATTAAAAAATTAGAACGAATTCGATTTTTTTGTATAAAAGAAACTTCGGGTTTAGGAATAACTTGAATATTGTTGGCTTCTAAATAATAACCCGCATAAAGAAAAAAAAGGTTTTTTGACTTTAAAATGTAGAAATCATTATTTAAAAGATTTTCATTTATGTTTAAGTTCTCTAGAGTATAAATTTTGACTGTAAATCCTCTGTTCTCTAAAAGATTTTTTAAATTACCCGTGAACATTGTTTTCCTTTTTGAGAGAATTCCGATCTTCATCTTTCCTAAAACATTTATATTTTTGCTTGCTTTAATAAAAAATCAGCCACAATTTTATGGCCATTTTTAATATAATTAAAATTTGGGGTGCAATTTATATCTGTTAAAAAGAACTGGTCGTTTGCTTTCAAAAAATCTAGAGATGCTAATTTTAAATCCATTTCTTCCATGGCTTTATAACAATATTCTTCTAATTCAAGATTTCTTTCAATTTCCCTTCTTGATTCTGTTTTATTAGGATTGACTAAAATAGGTGTCTGTTTATAAAAATACACTTTCTCACCAATCCCATAGATTTTATATTCCCATTTACTTTTGATAAATTTCTGATAATAAAGATAATTATATTTTGGATCCACTTTGTCAATTTCATTCAAGGCTCTCTCATCAGCTACTATCAATCTTCCATTCTCTTTATGTACAATTGGTTTGAATTTATAATTTTTCTGGTCAATAATATTTTTTATAATATAATCTTTGAATGGTGGAATGCTTCCTTTAGGATTCAAAGAAAAATCAGGTATAGGAATACCAATTCTTCTTAAAACTACACTATTTAGAAACCTATTAATTGCTAACCAATTTCCTTTATAAGAATTTATAACAGGGATGCTAGTTAGGTCTTCTATTAATTTCAAAAAAGCTAAGATTAAATCTCCTTTTCCCTTAGCAAAGAATAAATTTTCATCAAAATCTTTTTTAGAACTTTCTAGGAGAAAAGTTTCTTCGGTATATATTTTTATATCTGCTTTACTTTGTAAATATTTCAAGAATTCAGATACTTTATATTTTAAATGATATTTATCAATTATTATTCCTATTTTTTTCAAATAAATAACCTTAGAAGCTTTACCTTAGAAATAATCCATACTTTAATAATTTATAAAATCAAATAGTAATATAAATTCGAGTGATATAGTTGATTATCTGGATTGAATTTTAAAAAAATTTTGCTGAAATATTAAATTCAAATATATAAACTAGAAATTAAAGAATAAAACTCCATTTTCCAATCAATATATTTAAATAAAATAATTTATTGATAGATTATCAAAATAATAGGGTTTTTACTATGTCAAATAAACTCAATAGGATTTATATTGGTTCTATTTGTAATCGTGATCTTGAAATTCTACAAGAGATCAAGAAATTCTGTAGTAAAAACTATAATATCTCTATTATAGACCTTTTTAAACCCGGTTCTGATAGTTTTAATGTTAAATATTTTAAGAAAAGGTTAAGGAAGTATCCTATTTCATTAATTATTTTAAAATTATTGTCTGAAGAATCTAATCAAATAATTTATGATGCACTAAACAAATTTGCTCCTAGTATTCCTTTATTAAATAGCCAAAATTCTGTTAAAACTTGTGAGAGTAGAATTGAAACTTTTGATTTTATTAAACAAAATTGTAAAAAGTTGACTATTCCAAAAATTTATCATACATATTATGAAGCATATAAAGCATGTGGTCATGGGAAAAATATTATTATTAAATTAGATACCCATAATATACCTGCACTTCCTAAAAATGACAGAATACTCGGTATTGCTAAAAATCTAGATGAATTTAAAAATATAAGCGGTGATTTCAAACATAATAACTTATTCTTTCAGGAATACTTAGGGGAGTTTGATATTATATATAAAATCTATATAATTGATCGATGGGCCGTTTCTATTACTTCTTATAATCGATTACAAGATGTAACAGATTTAACTCCTCTAGATCTTATACACATCAGAGTACCTATAGAGAAACAGCTAAAAAGAAGGTTGCTACGATTAGGCAGAAAATTAGGTATGACTATTTTTGGAATAGATTACGTATTGACAAAAGAAGGAATACCTTATATAGTGGATATAAATGATTTTCCAAGTTTTAGAAGTATCCCGGAAGCAGTAAGTCTAATTTCAGATTATATATATAACATGCTTAATCTCAGACAACAATATCTTAAAGCTCCTGTTAAAGTTTAAAATTATATAGAAATATTCTAAATATAAGTATTAGTTATTTTTAGATTAAAATTTCCTTTTATTTTCTATAAATTCAATAAGTCTTTTCTTTGCAATATAGTCTTCTAACTGTTCCAAAGGATTTTTAGTAAAGAAAGAGCATGCTGAATGAAGTACACCACCGATATGTCTATCTTTAGCAATTTTACTAATTCTAATACAGTCAGTTATAATTCCAGCAGAATTATTACCATCTTCTACAAACATGGTTATATCAATTCTCACAGGGGCACCCCCAAATATTCTACCTTCTAATCTCATATACGCTTCTTTTTGATTCTTGAGAAATGGGATATAATCAACAGCAGAGATTTGACATTCTACATCATCCCGATTTTGAAGATTTGCGATAACCGACTCGGTTTTTGACTGCCTTTTACCCTGTTCATATCTTAGCTCTCCATCTGGCATTGGAGTTAATAAATTACAAAAATCACTACACCCACCCCAATCTAATTGGATTGTTCTATCTAAGATTGCTCCTCTCATTGGGAAAAGGTTAGCTAAAGCTCTATGGATAATTGTTGCTCCAACCTGAGATTTTACATCATCTCCGATCAAAGATAGATTTAAACTTTCAGCTTTTTTAACAATTTCAGGATCATTTACAACAGGAGTAGGCATTCCATTCACTACACATGATCCAGCCTCTAGTGCGCTCGTAGCGTAAAATTTAACTGCTTTATGCGCACCAGTAGGAAGTAAAATTACTGAAACATCAACATGATTCTTCTTTAATTCCTCAGAGATATTGGCTGGTCTACTATTATTATCCACTGGAATAATATTCTTAATATTACTATCTAACCCATCCATTATAGGTCCTTTTATCACTGGAGCATTCATAAATTCTGGTTCAAAAAGTTTCATATTGCAATTAGGACTGGCAAAAATTGCTTTGCTTAAATCTTTCCCAACTTTATTAGCATTTACATCTATACCTAATACAAAATTAATATCATCAATACCATATTGAGTAATTTCTGGTAATAATCCGATTGTTTTATCCGGATTTTTTTTATAGTTGGATACTCCTTGTACTAAAGCAGATGCAACATCACCAACGCCAATCAATGCTACATTAATTTTATGCTCCATAATATTGTTTATATAATATTATCCTATTTAAATCATAGTCATAATTGATTCCTAATTAAAAAGGTTGATAAAAGTTATTAAATTTTTAAATATTTTATCAACCAACATTTCTAAGATTGAGAGATTGGGGAATTTTGGAATTAGAGAATAAAAAAATATATTTTATTATATTATATATTCTAGGATTTTTTAGAATCTTTATATACACATAAAAAAAAATATAGATTTTAATGACTAAAGAATATTAGAAACAAATAACTGAAAATCATGCGAAAACGAAGAATTGTTTTTTCAACACGATTAAATCATGATGTAATGACACACCTTATCAACAATTTAAAACAATTAAAAGAATTTGAGTTAATCCTCCATAATCCCCAAAGAGATTTTTTTTGTCTTTCAGATATGCCTAATTCCTTTAAAAAAGCAGATTTCATAATTGTAAAGGTGAGAAATGAGTGTTCAATTGATTTATTGCATTTTGCTAAGCTTTATAACATTCCTACTCTTCATGACATTGACACAGTTTTATTATGCAAAAACAAAATTGCGTTGGATTATGTTCTAAGAAAAATTATAATAGAGAATAAGAAAGATTTACAAAACTTCTTAATTCCTAACTCTTGGAACCATTCTTTAACGGATGTAAATAGATTTAAAGAATGGGCTTCAAATAAATTACCTATAGTTATTAAAAGCCATTATCAACATGATAAATATAATCGTTTTAATTTTTTAGTCCAAGAAATAGAGGAAATAGATAAATTTTGTAAAATGTATGAGCAATTCTTATATTACGATGTATACATCCAAAAATTCATTGAAAGTGATGGTTTTGAGCGAAAAGTATATGTAATTGGTGAAAAAGTTTTCGGTATTAAAAGAGAAAATCCTATCTACCTATATTTAAGGGAAAAAACAGATAATATTGACGTAGGTTTGATTGAACGTAAAGAATTTGAAATTACAGAAGAGATTAGAATTCTCTCAAAGATATTATCGATGGAATTAAAGCTTAAAATTTTTGGCTTTGATTTAGTGAAACCTGTTAATCAAAATAAATATTACCTTATTGATTTGAATGATTTTCCTAGTTTTAAAGGAATACCTAATATTGAACATACATTATCTAATTTTATAAGGGATTATGTTTTGGATCTTTAAGAGAGGATTATGAAAGGAATGATAATAAGAAAAGCAATTACACCGTACGATACACAAAAATAACCAAAATTAATTCTTCTTGCTATTTGTAATAATAATTCTATTGTCAGATATCCTATTAAAAAACTAACCATTGTCGTTATTATAATAATAAATAAATTTAAAGTACCGAATACTGAACCTTCGCCAAATAAAATATCTACAATAATAGAGGCGATAACCACAGGAACTGACATTAAAAAACTTAATCTAAGGGCATCATTTTGCTCATATTTTTCTATTAAGATTACTGAAACAGTAACACCAGAACGAGATATACCTGGTAATATTGAAGATCCTTGAGCGAGTCCGGATAAAAAACTATCTTTTCTAATTTTTTCTCTAGAATTATTCATAATTCTTAGGTTTCCATATATTTTTCTAGTCTTAAGTATAATTATACCAGTTAGTATTAACAATCCTGAAACAAAAAGAGTAACTAAATCTCCATGAATGGCAGTAAAAGCATCTAAAAATATAAGTTTGAAAATGAAATAAAGAGGTAAAGCTGTTATTCCAGTTCCTATTGTTGCAAAAATTATCCAATTCCTTTTCATAATTACACTTTTTTTTTCAATATCACTCTCATTTTCATCAGGCTTACTCTGAAATATACTTTTTATTATTTTAATATATTCTCGTCTAAATTTTAACAAAACTGCAATTGTAGTGCCCAAGTGTAACCATATTGCAAGACTAAAAGCATCTTCGGGAGAAATACCGAAAAAATTCATTGATACAATCATAACTTGACCGCTTGAAGAAATAGGAAGCCATTCGAATATTCCTTGTATTAACGCAATGAAAATATATTCAATCATGTTCTAAAATGAATATTTTTTTAACCCTTCCGTTAAACACTCGATAATTTCGTCTCTAACTATCTGAAAAATCTCTTCTTTCATGCTTGGATCTATAATATCTCCAGATTTTCCGCCAAACTCTTTTATCGTATAGATTTCCTTATGATCAACATCAAATAATTCATGAATTTCCTTTTTATGTTTCTCTGTTAGCGTTAGAATAAGATCTGCTTTCTTTATTAACTCAGGTCGCTTTTTCAAGTCAATAGACATAGAAGTATCTGAGAGTTTAATCCCAATTTCTTCCATAACTAATTTTGCATCCATTGAGATAAGCATTCCATCTCTTGCATGAGAAGAAATACCTCCTGAATTAACTTCAATATCAACATTGTGCTTTTTAAAGAAATTGGTTAAAAAGCCTTCTGCAATTCTACTTCTAGCCGTATTTACACTACAGACTACTAAAATTGATTTATAAGGAAATTTTTTTAACATTAATAGAATTAAAAGTAAGATCAAAAAAAATCTTTATTATTTATATAAAACTCTCTTTTGTTACAAATTTAATACCCTTCTCTTTCATGGTTTCCAAGGTGTTTTTTACATTCCCTTCTGGTAAATCAACACCTCTTGTCAAATTAACTAAGAAATACACTTCATAACCAAAATCAATCCCATCCATAGCAGTAAAATAACAGCAATAATCCAATGCTAATCCACATATGAAAATTCGCTTAATATTTTCTGAGTTTAAATATTCTCTAAGGCCAGTTTCTGATTTCTTATCATTATCTTGAAAACCAGAATAACTATCTACATTTGGATTCATTCCTTTTTTAATTATTCTATCTCCCAAATCTATTTTTAAATCCTTATGAAACTCAGCACCTCTTGTATTCTGGACACAATGATCTGGCCATAACACAGGACCAATAGATCCATCTTCAGATGTGAACTCATCACCAGGAATTTTTCCTGGATGATTACTAGCAAAGGATTTATGATTTTGGGGGTGCCAATCTTGAGTTAAAACAACTAAACTTTTTCTTTTTTTAAACTTTTTACCAACTTTATTTATATCGTTTATTATTAGATCTCCCTCTTCTACTGCTAATGAACCCCCTGGTATAAAATCATTTTGCATGTCAACAATTATGAGTGCATCCTTCACACCAATTTTAATATCTTTTTCATAATCTAAATCTGTCATGGAGTCTATCACAAAGTTCTTTCATATTAATGTTAATTAAATTTTTTTATATAAAATATAGATCGAATAAAATAAATACCAAAAGAGAATTGAAAACATAACAACCCATTCATATATAGGCATTATAGTATATACTTTGTCCCCAAATGTCTTACATATTTCTGGAAAAGCGCTACAAAAATTAGTGATGAAAAACGGTATAAGATAAGAACCAAAAATAACAGCTACACCAATGCTAAAATATGAGGCAGATTTTGAAAATTTTGGGTTTTTTAACATCAAATAACCAAAAATTGAACAAACTACATTACCACCCATCCAACTCAAAAGTGCAAATAAACCATGCCAACTACTAAGAGTACCTCCCGATACAGCACCCGTTAATACAGCGTTTACAGAAATAAAGATTCCTGCGCCAATTGCAACTTTTCTAACTTTTTCACTCACATTTTCATCTTTAAGGGTTCTTGCAAGATAAATTAAAAAAGGTATTGCGAAAGTATTCGAAATTATTAATCCCATTCTAGAAAATATTCCTCCTTTTTCGTGTCCTAAAACACTTATAGATTTCTCCCACATTACATAATCTGGAGATAATATAAGAGCTATAATAAAACCAGAAAAGCCAACAACAAATGTTAATAACCCAAAGATATAACCAGGCACATTATCATAAAGAGTATCAAAATATTTGTTTGCTTTTTCCATACTAATTACTCAACATTTTATATGTTAAAATAATTTATGATTTTACTTTAATTAACCTTTTTAATGAGTGTATAAAGTGAAACTATAAAATACCAGACTATTATCGCAATTGTATTTATCCACTCAATGGAAGGTAATATTATTACTAAAAAGCGTAGGGACGGGACGAAAGATGAAAAGAATAAAACCAAAAATAAGGTAAGGAGAAAAGTAACACAAAATCCGAATAGGGAAAGTGATTTAATATATTTTGGATCTCTTAACATAAAAATGTTAAAGAACGTAATATAAAGTAATCCGAAAATCCAACTTGTAAATGCAAAAATACCATGTATTAATGCTATTATAGGATTAGACCCACAAAAAACCCCCAATATTATTAAACACGTACAAGAAATAAGTGCGACTGTTATTGCCTTTTTTTTAAGATTCTCTTCTATATAATCTGGATTAAAGGAATCGTTTAAATATATGACAAAGGGAATAGCAAAAATCCCTGATATAACCGATCCTATTTGAAAAAATAGACCTCCTGGTCCCTTGCATAAAGAACTTACTGCCTTCTCTATGAAATTGTAGCCGGGATAAAAGATATATGCTAAAAGATCCCCTATAATTCCAAATGTAATGGATAATAATCCATAAACTCCAAATGGAAGAGGATGTCGATCACTTTGAGAATTTTTAGTTGATATTCTTATAACCATTCACTATATTAACATAATTAAAATTAAAAAATCATTTCAAGTTACCGACTGGTCTCACTTTTGATAATAAAAAAGAAGTAATATTTAAAACTTCTATCTTAATACTTTGAAAGACATTCAAATCAATAAGAAATGAGGTACTGAGAAAAATAATTAAATTATAGAATCTCGAATATTTTCTCATTTCAAAAAAATTTAATTAATAACCCTAATTATAATAAAATATCCTTACATTTTTATTTAAGCGCTCGTAGTATAGTGGTAATATGCTGGCTTCCCAAGCCAGCGTCCCGGGTTCAATTCCCGGCGGGCGCATTGTAAATATAAAATGCTTTGAATAAACAAATTCCAATTATTCAATACACATCTATAATTAATGAAATAAATATCGCTATCTAGGATTTTAAAATAGACCTAATTAGTTTTGGATTCGAGATCTAATTTCCTAGATTATCTAAGAATAGATTTATAGAAAGAGAATCATCTTCTATTTCTTTGCATAGTACAGAAATTTCTCCAAACAAAGAAGCCGCCTTTTTAAAAACACCGTTTTTCTTATATTGATCAGCTTCTTCCACTTTTAACATCATTTCTAGTAATGGTTTAAATAATTCTAGAATTTCATAAACATTTTTTAAGATATTCTTCATAAGATGAATTTTTCTATTTATTTTTCCGTCCATAGTCGACATTACAATTCACAACTTATTTATTACTTAAATTTAAGTTTGAATAATAATTATGTTTTAATTATTAAATGTTTTCGGTTTTATTTTTCCAAGAACAAGTTTGTATGCAAAAAAGTCTGATCTTCTATTTTGGAATTATATTTGTGGGAAAAATGTCAATCCAACTACATTTTTGAGATATTTTATTGAAAATGTAAATATTTAATTTATCACATATCTTAATGAATTTTTCACATTAATGTTTGTTTACATTCATTTGGGAGAAAAAAGATGTTGAAGAAAAGTATAAATTTCATAAGATTAATTTAGTTTATCTACTTTCCTTAATAAATCTCGAAGGTGTAAATTTCCCATCCCAAATTTTACTCTAAATGAAAACATCAAAACTATATTAATTTTTATTCCCTCAATTTCGATGAATTTTGAAATAAATTTTTCTCTATTTTCTAATTCTAAATACATATGCTTTACACTCACTAAGTTTCTTTCACTTCTAACCTCAAATTCTCTCATCGTATTAAATAGTGTCGTTTGTGGTAATGAAGAATATAACACCTTCCCTTCTTCACTGAAAATGCCACTACCAATTATTTCTTTATCATCCACGCAATCCCGTAATAGTTGAATGATATTTTGAAATATCCTCATAGAAATGAAATCTTTCCTTTCAACATCACTTTCTATTTTTTCTTCTAGAACATTAGTACTGGTTTCGTAGAGTTCCATTTTTGAGAAATCGAAATCTACTTTCTGATACCCTCTTACAACAAAATTTTTATCAATAAAAGCTTGAAAGCCATGTTCACAATTCAATCCTGAAGGAATTGATACTGTTGTTAATTGTTTACTTTGATTTATAATTTTAATGGGTAATCTTAATGCTCGATTTTCCTTACATATTGGACATCTTATAAGAATCTCTTCATAAAATTCACTAGAACTCGTATTCAATCCGTTTGGTAATGTCATTATTAGGACCTATTTTCATTCATTGAAGATAGAACAAATTTAAGGATTTTAAAAAAGATTTTCCTTTTTTATTAAACTTATTTGTGTTCAAAAATAACTTTAATAAGTAATTTTTTTTAAAAATATAAATCTTTGTCTTAATAAACAAATAAAAGTGGTAATAATATTTAATACATATATAAATAATGTACTCAAAATATAAAAACGATCAAAAGCACAAAATAGTCTTACAACAAAAAGATTTAAATACAGATTCTATTATAATTCTTCTACAATACAACATGTAAAGACACAAAAAAAAAGAATTTTTTACCACAAATCATCAATAAAATAATTGAAACTATAGTTTGAAAGGAGCTCATTAAGAATGGATATTAAAAGAAGAATGGTGAAAGAATTTACTTTTCTAAGTCCTTTTTCATGTGTCTTAGGGGGAATTAGTTTCTTTCGAATATGTGAAATGGATAAAAACTACAAAAATTTAGCTTTATAAACAAGCTTAGGCATGAAGTAAATGATAATCATGGAAAATTATCAAAACTCTAAAGAAAACCCACTAGCAATGGAAATGCTAGGAATTGGTTTAGTTAAAATTTCACAGATAGATAAAGGAGCTTTATTTAATGTAATATACCAGAAAGGAATAGGGGTACCACTAATTCAAAACATTATTGAATTATACAAAAAAGAAATTATTCATAAAAAGCAGGGAAATTCGATAATTCCCCTAGAAGAATTCACTATTTTTATTCACTATTTTGAAAATCATAATCATGATATATTAGTTATAATATATATGGAAGAAAAGGAGAATTCTGTAAATTTTTCTAAACTATATTTCTTATCAAGGAAAATAAATCGGAAATTTCAGGTAAATGAACCAGTTTCAAGTATAATAGAGCAATTTGATGCAGCTGTAGATATTCCTAGGACAGATGGAATTATAGCTATTTTTGTTATAGGATCAACAGGAAGTCCATATATATCTAAAATAAACAAAGACAGATCTGAAATTGCAGATCATGAAGTCCACATTGGAGGCTTCATTTCTGCTCTGCTTTCATTTTCAAACACGATTATTGGAGAAGAAACTGGAGCTAAATTAAAAGAAATTAACTTTGGAAATCAACAATTCTATGTTATATCGAAGAGCAATGTAATTTTTGCTTTTTTGGTAGAAAACATGACCTCATTAATTCAAAGATACATGTATTTACTCGCTGACGAATTTCTTTACCAATTTAAAAATCTCCTAAAAGAATTTAACGGAGATATAACCCCATTTAACATTTTTGAAGAAAAAATCAATCAATATTTTATAATATAAAAAAGAGGTATCAAGAAAATGATTAAAGACCAAAAATATAAAGATACAAATCAAGTTTCAGTCCTTATTTTTCAAATTGGATGGGAACAATTCGTTATTGACCTCCTTGATGTAAAAGAAATAATTCAAGCAGGACAAATAAGAAAATTGCCAAAAAGCTTAGATTACATAGATGGAATTTATAATTATAGAGGAGAGATAATACACGTCGTTAATTTGAAGAAGAAGTTAAACTTGAATGAATATATGTTATATCGTTCTAAAAATTCCTCTACTGGAGAAGAGACTTACAATAATAAAAAGAGATACATAATTATTTTAAAAGTGGATAATAGCCTTGTTGGATTTTATGTTGATCGCATCATAAATATTGATCACATTGACAACAACGCAATTGTAGAATTAAGTCCAATTTTCCAAACAAGTGTTGCTATGGAATACATTAAAGGAGTTATAAATTTTGATGAAAGACCAAGAATTATGCTTGATTTGAGCAAGATTCTTAACGAAGTCGAGAAATTTAAAGTTCAACAAGATATGTCATCTTTGACATAAAAATAAATTTTAAATAAAAAATGGAGTTGAGTAAATGACAAACGAAAAAAAAAGGGTTATGATTGTAGACGATGCGGCCTTCACAAGGAACATGTTAAAGTCCATTATCAGCAAGATCGAACAAATTGAAGTGGTAGGTGAAGCTGCTAATGGTGTTGAAGCAATCTCCTTGTATAAAAAATTAAATCCTGATTTGGTTACAATGGATTTAGTAATGCCAGAAAAAGGTGGTATTGAAGCAACGGAAGAAATCTTAAAAATAAATCCAAGTGCACTAATTGTCGTTGTATCTGCATTAGGACAAGAAGCATTAGTCCTTGAAGCAGCTAAAAAGGGTGCAAAAGATTTCATTCAAAAGCCTTTCAAGAGTGAACAAATACTTGAGGTAATGGATCGCATACTAAAGAATAAGAAAACAGCTAAAACATAATATATTTTAAAAAATGGGGTGATTAAGTGGCATCTAACGACGATATTAAGCTTTTTATAAGTGAAGCCGAAGATCTTATTCAAAAGACTGAGGATGAGATTCTTAATCTAGAGGAGAATCTAGAAAATCCAAAACCAATTCAGGAACTTTTTTTTACTTTTCACACACTTAAGGGACTCACAGCTATGGCTGGATTTGAAAACCTTTCAAAATTTTGTCATCACTTTGAAACCTTCTTAGATAATAGTAAAGATAAAAAAGTATCAACTAAAAAACGTACAGATTTTATTGATATGTTATTTGAAAGTTTAGATGTGCTTCGAAATGTTTTAAAAAAAGTAAAAAATGGAGATTTCACCGATATCGATAAAAAATTTGTTGATGAGATAAAAGGAACTTTTGATAATTTTGAAGCAGAATATGATATTACTTTTATTCAACCAATTTCTACCGATGAAATTACGAAAATCTTAAAAAATGACCAAAAAAAGCCTTATAAGATATACATCCGTTTAGAAGATACTTGTGTATTCAAAAAGGTAAGACTATTCATTATTTTTCGAGCTTTAAATGGAATAGGTCAAATATATTGGACTAATCCCGCTCCAGAGTCTTTAGAAAAAGCAATATTGAAGAATGAATTTGAAATCTTCTATATTAGTGAAAAAAAGAAACCTGAAATTTCTCAAGTTTTAGACGAGATTTTAGAAATCGAGAACATTGTTATTTCGACATCAAATCCTCAAGAGTTTAAAAGTATAATAGCAGATCTTAAGGAAAAATGGGAAAAAGAAAAAATAAAAGCGGAATCATCGGATAATCAGACTGAAGATGAAAGTTTATATGAAGAAGAAGTAATTGATGAAACAATTAACCGTCTTGGCAATATCACTGAAGATTACTCTGAGGAAAGTGCTAGAATTACTAGTGTAAAAGTAAATATAGAAAATCTAGAGGAACTAATGAATTATTTTGGAGAATTAGTTATAATGAAAAATCACATAAGCCAACTTCTTAAAAATAAACAAGATAGAGAAATAAATAGGCTTTTTGATAAAATGGATAAACCCTTTTTAGATATCCAAGAAATTCTATTTAAATTGAAGTTAGTTAGAGTTGAATCAATCTTTAGGAAATATAAAAGACTCGTTCGAGACGTAGCAAACGAAACGGGTAAAAAATTAAGACTCATTTTACAAGGAACAAATGTAGAGATTGACAGAAAGATATTAGAAGAACTTAATTCTCCTTTCGTTCATTTAATACGAAATGCTATATACCATGGCATAGAATTACCAAAAGAAAGGAAAAAAAGAGGTAAGAATGAACTAGGGATTTTGAGGCTGAAAACATACAGAAAAGCAGGATCTATTTATATAGAAATACAAGATGATGGGGCAGGAATTGACTATGATAAAATTAAACAGAAAATTGTTCAAAAAGGATATTATGATCCTGAAGACGTTAAACAATTAACTAACGAAGGTTTGAATAAATTTATTCTAATGCCAGGATTTTCAACCTTATCTGATGCGGATATAATTTCAGGGAGAGGAATGGGTTTAGCCATAGTTGCTGAGAAAATAAAAGAATTAGGAGGGGATTTTCTTATTGAATCACAGAAAGATGCTGGGACAAAATTTACCTTGGTTGTACCTTTTACAAGGGCAATACTTAGAGCCCAATTAATACAAGTTTCAAATGATTTATTCGCTATTCCAACTGAAAATATTAAACAAATATATTTCTTCAATCAAAATAAAGTGGAATACGTAGAAGGTAAACAATATTACAAAATAGATTCAAAATTAATACCTGTAATTTACTTGGACCAGCACTTAAGAATGGTAGATTTAACTGATACAAACTCTCATAAAAAAATAGCTATATGGTGCCAAAAAGACGAAGAAAATTCTGCAATTCTTGTTGCTGATAAACAACTTCAACAATTGGATGTAGTTGTAAAGCCTTTTACTTCAAGTTATTCTGATTCTCGTGACATTTTGGGATCAACAATTACAGGAGAAGGTTCAATTTGTCTCATCCTAGATGCATTGAACATTATATCAAATCAGTCATCTGAATATGAAGTATCTTTAATAAATAAAATAAATTAAATTTTTTTTAAAAATAAATAAAAAATTTCACTGAATTAATAAAAATTTGGAGGAAAATGAAATGGGTTTTAAGAGGATTAACCAAGACGAATTAAAAATTAATAGTGGCCCAAATTTTCTCGGTATGCCTATAAGAGAAGGAGGAAAGGTTGTACAAACTAAAAAGAGAGAAAAAAAAATAGATTCAAGTTCATTAGGCTCAAGTTCAGAGATATTGATACTTAATGAAGAATTTTTAGAATATCAACACGAAAATAATGGGCAAAGAAAATCATTAGCAGGTTATGGAAATATTGTAATTTTTAATAACTCGCTTAAAGATAGAATTTGGGATACTTTTTTAAAATTTACAGGAACTCAATTTGATAATCAGGATTCAGAAAAAGGTATGCATTTGGGAATTTTTGAACCTAATTCAAATAAGATTTTGAAATATGAAATTATAAATTCAGAAATATTACCCGATTTGGTAAAGATAAATGAGAGCATTGAAAACTTAAACGAAGATATTCAAAATATAAAAAATAGTATTTCTGATGAAGAAAACACAAGAAATAGCAAACCTATCAATCATATATTGATAATGGGGGGAGAAAATAAGGTCAAATTCTCTATTAATATAGAAAATACTTCATCTTCCATCTTAGAAAATTTAAAGCTAAAAAAACAATTCTCAAACTACTTCTATGATTTAGAACTTGAGGGTTCAATGAGTAAAGACATTGAAATTTCTAGTAATTCTATTGAATGTCCTGTTAAGAATCTAAATCCTGGAGAGAAATTGGAAGTAATTCTCTATGCTAGTATATTTCCAAAAAAGAAAGAAAATATAAGGACTGGAAGAATAGAACTCTCATTCAATTTAAAGAACCAGACTATATCAGAAGTAGAGATCAACCATTTCTCTGCATATTCTCATGCTATGCATGCTATTAGAAAAATAGAGAAAGATCATGCTCCTAATCACTGGGATTGTTCTTTAGTATTCGGAAATCGCAGTGATTTTAAGATGAAATTAAATTCAATACTGATTTTGGATAAGATGAAAAAGAATAAGCTATTAGACCTTGATTTTAGTGATAAAGTAGTGATGACTGGTCCGGGAGAGAGTTATACAACAGTGCATTTTGATTATCAAGATAAAAATGAACCAACTTTTTCAAGAAAAGTCGATTACTCGGTCGATTACAAAGTTGAGAAAAATTCTATAATTACTATTCAGGTTGAAGATAGTGAATTTACAATAGTGAATACATTGATCAAAAAGAAATTAGCCACAAAAGAAATTAAGTCATTTGAAGAATCAAAAGTTAATACAGAATTCATAGTGAATAATCGAGGTACTATGCCAATAAAGGGAATTTTTGCTCAAGAAAGAATACCAGAAGATTTTCTACCACCAAGGGACCTCTCGAATTTTAAATTCCTTAATTCTTCAGGAGAATTAAAAATTGAAGATATAATATTAACTATTAGTCCCGATGATGATGATCCAACCCACGAACACGTTTTGGAATTGAATATTAACTTGGAAACTAATCATGGAAGCACATTAATAGGAGTAGATGATTTCTTAGAAGTAAAATATGCGTTAATTGCTATTACTCCTAATCATGAAAAAGACTATAACTTTCCATTAGAGATTAAATCTTATTATTCGAAATTCTCAAAATCTGATCAAAATGAATATTATGTAATCACTGATAATACTGCTGATATGGATAAATCTTCACTAAAAGTTACTCATAAGCGTCGAAAATTAATGATAGGCAAGGAAATCTTCCCAGGAAGAAACAGTAATGAATTTGCTATTTATATCACTGCTAAAAACGGTTCAAACACAAAATTATCAGATGTGAGTGTCACTGATACATTTCCAAATTCTTTTGAATTAGTTTCTTCAAATATTGACCACAAACTTGGTAAAGCTGATAAGTCAGGAGAGACGAAAATAACTTTCAATCTTGATATTTTACAACCATATCAAGAGAGAGAGATAATGTACTATTTAAAAAACATTACTGGAAAGGATATTAAATTTTCAGAATTAGAATCATTTTTTATTGGTTAAAATAAATTTTTAAAAAAAAAGAAAAAATTAGAGGAAAAATAATGAAATTACAGTTTTATGAAACAATGCAAGATAAGTCAAAAGAATATTTGACATATTTAATTGACCAGATACTACCAAAATTCACTATAGGTGAATTTAAATATTTTTTAGAAGATTTAACAAACAAGACTATAGATAAATCTAAAGAAACTAAAGCATCAAAAACTCACCAAAAAGCAGATTTTGCTAATATAGGTAATGATGCTGGAAAATTTGCAGATTTATCAAAATTAGATGAAAAACACAGAAAAATATTATTTCAGACTTTCATTAGTGCAGAAAATAATGACAAAATAGCAGTGAAATGGCGCTTTTATCAATATTTAAAATATCATTTAAGTCTAAATATAAAAACTGTTCAAATTAATAAGGCATCTAATCATTTTATTGATTTCATTATTGAAACTGATGAAAAAGAAAAAATTTTTGTTTCATGCCATGATATTTTGGATTTAGATAGTTTTAATGAAAATCTAAATAAGATTGCAGAATTTGTGAAAAATGAAAATCTGATTCCTGATAGATTAATTTTTTCTGCTTGTAAATCATTTCGAAACATACCCATTGAACAACCATTCAAAATTGGCAATACAGAGATAACTCCAGAGTTATGGATCGAATGGATTGAAGAAAATATCCCCTTCAATAAAGAAGATCTTTTAATCGTCAATAATTCAGAGTTAAAGTTAGCAGGATTTAACTTTACTAGTACAGAGGATTTACTTAATTTTGTTTACAAAAATTCAGATGGGGGGCAAATTTCAATTTTTAAGCAATCAGATTTTTTTACTGAAACTTCTGATAATGAAGCTGAAATAGAATTAATTTGGAAGGGAATTATGTTAAAATAATATACAAAGTGAGAGAAAAAAAGGGTAAAGATAATGATAGAAAGTGAAATAGAAAAAATAGAATATGGAGAAAATATAACCGCCGTTATTATAAAAGTTCAAGATGAGAAATACCTTATCGAAGTAGAAAAAGTTAAAGAGATATACCTACCTGGAGATTCTATAATTCCAGTGCCATTATCTGAAAAATCAATTGTAGGTGTTATTAATATCAGAGGAGAAATTTATTCAATTATCTCATTAAGGCATAATATTCATAGAGATAGTGTAAATTATGGTTTAAATGACCATTCAAGAATTTTACTCTTAGAATGGGACAACTTAAATATTGCTTTATTAGTAGACTCAGTAATTGGTGTTAGAGAATTTCCAATTTCGATTTTTAAGCAACAAGGTACAATTGTAAAAACCATTATAGATTTCAAATTTATAAAATTAACAGGTGTTTTTCAAGAAGAACCACTTATTCTTTTAGATTTAGGTGCTTTAATCCAACCATATATTCAGGGCTTCGAAAGAAAAATAGAAAAGAAAACTGAAGCAATCCCTATAGTCCCTGAAAAACCTAAGGTTGTACCTAAAAAAGCCAAAAAAGTTGAAGAACCTGAATTAAGTCATATAGAAACTACGGTTATTGTCCCACAATCATCTAAAATACCAAAATTAACAAAGATCCCAAATATAGATAAAGTAGTGTTATCTGTTGATCAAAAAGATATCCTTAAAGAGATGGGAAATATCGGGACAGGAAATGCAGTTACAGCATTATCTAGATTAATTAAAAAGAAAATCGATGTTACACTAACAGATGTAGGGATTATATCCTTTGATCAATTAACTAATCAGTTTGGAGGGCCTAAGGAAAGGGTTTGTGGAATTTTTTGTCATATAGATGAACCTTCACAATCAACCATTTTAAATATATTCGAAATGAAACCTTTAATGAGTCTTATCGCAACTTTAGCTGGAAAAAAATCAAAGATTGATCCTAATAAAGTGAAATCCAAAAAAGACCTTGATGAGTTCGCAATCTCAACAATTACAGAAATGGGAAATATTATGGCAGGGCACTATGCATCTGCATTAGCCGATTTATTAGAAACAAAAATGATGATCGATATACCAGAATTTGCTATGAGTAATGCTGGAGAATTAGGAGAATTTCTCTCTCAAGAACTTAAATCTATCTCTGAAGTTATAATAATAATAAAAACTTCCATAAAAGTTTCCGAATTAAAGCTAAAAGGAATATTCTTTTTAATCCCAGATCTCAAGACTTTAAATATGTTCTTTACTAAACTTGGAATTGATCAGGAGATTCTTATTGATACACTGGAGGAAAGTCAAACATCAAAACAATTAGATGTTGAAAAATTGAAACTCACAGAACTTCAGCGAGATGCTCTGCAAGAAGTTGGAAACATCGGGGCAGGTAATGCTGCTAACGCTTTAGCCCAAATGATCAATAAAAGAGTTGATATTAATATCCCATCAGTGGAAATGGTAGAATTAGACGATTATGCAAAGAGGATCAGTAAAAAAAATGAAAAACTACTAGTAGCTTGGAGTAATATTGTCGGGAAGACAAGAGCAACAGTCCTTACAATGTTTAATGTTAAAGATGCAATTGACATAACATCAATAATAGTTGATGATCCAGGTAAAAAAAATATCGATTTAAGAAGGAACTTTGATAAAGCAGATGATTTTCCAGAACTTTATAAGAGCGCTGTTTCAGAATTAGGACATATTTTAGGAAGTCATTATGTTAGTGCAATAGGAGACCTATTGGGGATACGATTAATGACTGAACCCCCTGATATCAGCATAGATAAACCCACAGGCTTATTTAGTATACTAAAAGAAGAAATCGGACTCTTAAAGAAGTTATCTTTAGTAATTACCACAAGTGTCATTATTAAAGACATTGAAATTGTAGGTACTTTCCTCTTTATTCCAAGCCTAGATACTCTACAAAATCTATTAGATGCGTTATTAAATTTTTACTCATAAATTTATTTTTTTCTAAAAATATATTTAAAACCTTTTTTTTCTCAATTTTAAGAAAAGCCCAAAAAAAAGTATGAAGGAAATATGTTAAGAACTAGTTATTTAGATTATATATATAAAGTAGATGGAGAAACAATAAAACTAAAACCAGAAAAGATATTTGACCCTTCAGGAGTATATTTAATTGTAGATAAAATTTTAAAACTCATATGGATTTGGGCAGGTAGTCATTCTCGTTTATTTCATAGATATATGGCTGCGAATTGGGCTGGGAAATTAAAAACTAAAAAAAAATTCTATAATTTTAAGTATGAAGTAATTAAACAAGGATTAGAACCCCCTGAATTCACGATTATTTATAAAGAAATTAAAGAAAATAGAACTGATTTAACATTTCCGGGGCAATCACGAGATATCTCAATTAAAAGTGAGCCACTAGAGGGATTTGTTTCAAAGACTTCAATACCTCAAAATGAAATAATGGATTTGGTTTCAGATAGCAATTTAATATCCAAATCTGAAAAATCTCGAATAAAGAAAATATTGTCTGAAATTAAGGAGATGCAAAGACACATAAAATATTCTATTGAACATATTCAACAACGTTTTACTGAAATCGAAAAGATATTAGAAAGATAGTGAATTCAAAATTGATTAAAATTGAAAATATTCAAATGGATGAGGATTATTATTCATTACTAATTGAATATTTGAGTAATAAAACAGGATTAAATTTTAATTATTATCGAAGGAATTTTGTAGAAAGAAGAATAAAAGCAAGAATGATTCGTGTTAAATGCAGCAACCTTCATTCCTATTATTATTATATTAAAGAAAATCTTTTAGAAATTGAGAAATTCATAGAAAGTTTTAATATTAATTATTCTTGTTTTTTCAGAAATTGGGTGGTCTTTCAAGAATTTGAAAATTTTTTTTTGAAATGTATGAACTACAAAAGAGAAGATATTCTCACTAATTTCAAACCAAAACGTAAAAAGAATTTCCTTGAAAAATCCAGAGATTCGTTAAAAGATATAGCAAAATCAGATAATAAAAGTACGTATAGAAAATTAATGACAACAAAAACTTTTAACGCGCTTAACTTTTACAAAAGTACATCAGTATATAGAAAAATTAATGATAATTCCGCTTCAAAGGAAATTATTAAAATATGGTCTTGTCCCTGTGCTTCTGGTGAAGAACCTTATTCGATTGCAATAATATTAGATAATTTAAAAAAACAAATACCTGAATTTCCCTTATTTAGGATTATAGCATCAGATATAGATAGGGATGCTATAAATAAAGCACATAGTGGAGTTTATAATGAAGATGCTATGCAAGAAATTTCAAAATTCAACGAAGAGAATTACTTTTCCAAAATTAAGAGTAAATTCGGTTATAAATACTTAATTAATGATGAAGTTAAGAAATACATTGAATTTCTTGAAGAAGATATCACACAAGGTCATAAAAAAACCAAAAAATATGATGTCATATTTTGTCGGTATCTTTTGATTTACATAAATCTAGAGGCCCGAAATGACTTCTTGGATATTATTGAAAACCAATTAAATCCTGGTGGATTGCTAATCTTAGGTAAAACTGAAACTCTATTTAATTCATACAATACGCTAAAAGTAGTTGACTCACGTAATCAAATATATTTAAAAGTTAATTAAATAAGAATTTTTTAGCAAATGTCAATTAAAGTATTACTTGCCGAGGATTCCGCATATCAAAGAAAGGTTATTGCTGAAATGATTACCTCAAATGAGGAAATTGAAGTCATAGATATTGCTAAAAATGGGAGAGAAGCAATTCAAAAAATTGAAATGCATAATCCCGATGTTATTTTATTAGATCTTATAATGCCCGAAGTTGATGGATTATCTGTTCTCAAGTTCCTTTCAGAACACTATCCAATTCCAACTATTGTTTTTACAAGTCTGGAACCCAAATCTTTGGATGATTCTGTTCAAGCACTCCTTTTAGGTGCCTTTGATTTCATCATAAAACCAAGCGGTTATTGGGAAGAGGAATTTCCTAAATTTAAAGAAAAGTTAATTTCTAGTATTTTATATGCTGGTAAAATAAAGAAAACCTATGAAAAACGAAACATTCTGATAAAAGAATCAATTAGTACGCATATCAATCCGGATCTAGATGATAAGCAAACAATTACGCAGAATTCTCTGAAACAAATATCAATTGAAGTCCCAAAAATAGATTTTACAGATATTAAAAGCTCAAAGTCTAACATTATAGTAATAGGAACTAGTACTGGAGGACCTAGGACTCTAAAATCTATTTTAAAAAAAATTCCAAAAGATTTCCCAAATCCCATTTTAATGGTACAACATTTAGACGCCTTTTTCATGAAACAACTCGCTAAGTCATTAAATGATGTTTGCGAAATTGAAGTTAGAATCCCGATAAATGGAGAAAAGATTAAACCCGGAATAGTATATCTTAGTCCTGGGGGGAATCATATGCAAATCGTTTTAAAAAATAATATCCCATGCATTAAAATATTTAAAGGAAAACCAGTAAATTTTTGTATGCCATCTGTGGATATTTTGTTTTTTTCCGCTGCAGAAACCTATAAACAACATACTTTGGGGATACTCTTAACAGGATTAGGTGATGATGGTGCTGCGGGTCTAGATGCTATTAAATCAGCTGGGGGGAAAACAATAGTAGAATCTGCAGAAACATGTGTTGTATATGGTATGCCAAAAGCTGCTGTTAAAAGAGGTGCTGCCAAATTAATACTACCAAATTATTCTATTCGAGATTATATGATGAAATTTGCAAGAAAATTCACTTATAACTTTAATAATTAACTAAAAAGGTAAATTGAAAATGACCGAAAATACTCAGATAGGTAAAGTTGAAGAATTTGACAAAAATGGAGTCATTAATTTACCTATTGGTCATTATGCTGTTGTTAATACTATTTCAAGAATGAACAAATTATATCCAAAACTCTCAATTTATGGATTAGGTTCATGTATCGCATTAATTCTCTGTGATTATATGCATAAGATATGTGGGATGTCTCATATTTTACTTCCAAAAACCACTAAGAAAATGATAATATATCCTCACAAGTTTGCTAATTTGTCTGCTAAGCTCTTAATGCAAGAATTGATAAATCATGGTGCTGTAAGAGATAAAATAAAGGCAATCATATTAGGGGGTTCAAGGATCTTTGATTTAGATAATAATATTATGGGATTCGATAATATAGGATCCATTAAAAATGAACTGGATAAATTGGGAATAGAAATTATTAAAGAAGATATAGGCGGATCTCAAGGGAGAATTGTTATTTTCGATTCTAAAGATTTTACCTTATATTTCAAATCAACTGATCAAAATGAGTTTAATAAGTTTACAAATATAAAATAAAAAGAGAAACCAAAAATGAACCAAAATAATAATAATCATAAGCTTTTGGAAGGATTTGAACTAACTCCGGAACAATTAGAAACATTAAAAGAACTAGGAAATATCGGTTCTGGACATGCAATTACAGCTCTTTCAAAATTACTTAATAATGAAATAAAAGTCTTTCTAACATCAGCAGAAATTATTCCTTTTTGGAAGGTTCCTGAATTATTTGATAATCCTAATCTTGAGGTATTTGGGATCTATTCTGAGATTCCCTATAATTCAGATATCTCAATAATTCAAATATTTTCAAAAGAATCAATTGTTAATTTAATTAATCTTCTTAATACCAATAATAAGATCTTCGTCGATAAGATTATAACTATCAAAGATCTAGATCACTTTTCTATTAGTGTTATAACTGAAATAGGTAACATCCTAACAGGGCATTATACAAGTGCTTTGGCAGATATACTTTCAATTAAACTAATCCCTAATGTTCCGATCGTAGCACTGGATACATTGAATGCTATGTTGAGTGGGATTATCGCTAGATATTCCCAATTATCAGATTATATAATGCTAATTAATACAAAATTAACATTACCAAAAATTAACCTGAATTGTATAATTTGCTTTATTCCTAGCTTAATGATATTAAAAAACCTTTTTGAAATTTTAAATATAAAATATAATATGAACCTATAAAGAATGTCAAGATTAACTATATTAGAAGAATTGCTTTCCAATCTATTAAACGAAGCAAGAGATCTCTCAGCGGCTCTAATTGTCGACTTAGATGGTTTGATTATTGCTAAAAAATCAAATGGTGGGTTTGATGGAGAATTGATTGGTGCTATTATGGGCATTCTTGAACAAACAATTAGTAGGATTAAAAAATATACAGAAACCTCATTTGGAAGTGGAACACTTAACACTAATGAGTTTCAATTATTCTATGTAGAATTAAGTAAAGTCACTCCAGCAATCTTTGTATTGGTTGGAGATCAATATTCTAATATTAGTCAATTTATACCTTATGCGTATATTGTAGCGGAAAAAATCTCAATTATATTAAACAATCGAGAAACTTCTATAGAACTGCCAAAATTAAGTAATGCTGCAGAATTAATAATGGATTCGGGCAATAATGCCAAAATCAGTAATAATAGTGTAAATAACATTGTCATTGTTGGATCTGAGGCTGTTGGGAAAAGTACATTAGTTGAAATGTATAGTAAGGGAAAATTTGAAGAAACATATAAACCGACTATAGGGATTTCTATTAAAGAGAAACAGTTACAAATTTCCAAGGATCATAATCTATTCCTTTATCTTCTTGATTTAGGAGGTCTAAAAGGGTTTGCGAAAATCCGAAAATTTTACTATAACTATTCAAATGCTGTTCTCATTTTGTTTGATTATGCCAACACAGAAACCTTTAATGAAATCGCTGATTGGATTGAAGAATCACGCCAATTTACTAAAGATAAATCAATTCCAATTATTCTCATAGGAAATAAAATCGATCTAGCTAAAAATCGTCAGGATCTCAAAATTAAAGCCCAAAGTTTAGCAGACCAATATAATATTCCATTTTTTGAAACATCAGCATATACGGGTGAAGGAATCGATGAATTGTTTATATACTTAATATCGACCTTATTTTAGCATTTAAATAAGTATAAATTATGGTGCACTATAAATTATTAGATCAATTATACTTTGAAGAGAGATTTAATTGTCAATCGATGTTATAATAGCTGACGATTCTGCATATTTGAGAAAGAGTATTGCTGATATTCTTAAGAGCAGTGAATTGGTAAATATATTAGAATTTGCTAGAGATGGGGAAGAAGCTATTAAGTTTGTCAAAAAATATAGCCCAGACGTTTTAGTTTTAGATTTAGTAATGCCTAAAATGAATGGATTAGATGCTTTCAAAGTAATTATGGAAGAACGTCCAACCCCCACAGTTATTCTTTCAGCTATTAGTCCTAAAAACCTTGATTCATCAATTCAAGCCCTTTTAATGGGAGCGTTTGATTATATTATAAAACCAGGAGGGATTGGCGCTAAAGATTTACCCCGATTCCGTGAAGAATTACTAGCTAAAGTACTTTTAGCATCTCAATCACAAATAAAAAAGCTCTTTAAAAGAGGTGATGAAGATTATTGTACGACCAAATCTATTCGTCAAGAAATTGTTGATCAGATTTTTGATTTTGGGCAGTATATAAATACACTAAAACCCATTCAAGAAACTGAAGAAAACCAAAAAATAATAGATATAGGGAAAACAAAAGAAGTCCAAAAAACAACGATAGCTAAATCAGAAATTGAAAAAATAAATGATTTGAGTGAGGAGAAAACTATAAAACTTAAAGAAACGAGAAAAGAATCAAAAATAAAAGTTAATGAACCAATAGTAAAGACCTCACTACAAAAATCTCTCCCTAGTTTACAAAAAAGAAAGAAACCAGCTTACATTCCTAACCTTACTCCTATTAAAGGATTTTCTACTTCATCAAATGTAATCGTAATAGGTGCTAGTGTAGGAGGACCTCGGACCATAACTACTATATTAAGAGATATTCCAAGAAATTTTCCAGCACCAATTTTAATTGTCCAACATTTATCAGCACATTTTACAGATGCCTTTGCTGATAACTTAGATGTAGAATGCAATTTAAAAATAAAGGTTGCAACTAAAGGGGAATATCTTAAACCTGGAGTAGTCTACATTGCTCCTGGAGAAAATCATATGGAAATATCTGTAGAAAATAGAAATCCTTTTATAAAAATATATAAGGGTACTCCAGTTAATTTTTGTATGCCTTCAATAGATGTTTTATTCTTTTCAGCAGCAAGGGTTTATAGGGATCGAGCTATAGGAGTACTGTTAACTGGTATGGGCACTGATGGTGTTGAAGGCTTAGGTTCTATTCAAAAAGTAGGTGGAAAGACAATTTCAGAATCCGAGGAAACCTCTATTTTGTTTGCTATGCCGAAGATCGCCGCAGAAAAGGGTTATGCCGATTTAATTCTACCAAATTACTCTATAAGCCCAGAAATAATTAAATACGCTAGAAAATGAATCCTTTACCAAGATAATCCTTTTAAAAATTTTAAATTCTCAATAATCTGTTGAGATTCATGTTTTGGAACCTCCATGAATGCATAGAATTCATTCTGCCAAAATGCTCTTCCAGAAGTCGAGCTTCGTATATCTTCAGCAAATTTCATAGAATTTCGGACTGATAAAAGAATTTCAATAATCGCTTGGTATTCTTTTTCTTGATCGATACTCTTAATTTTCGCAGAATACTTTGAAAGTAATGATACAGTATTTTTAATTTGGTCAGGAGGAAGTTGTATTATCGTATGATAAATCGGTTCTAATAGAATTAATTCTGCTTCCGTCAGTCCTTTTTTTATTGCTTCATAGAACATAATAGATAAATCATTAAACACACTTTCTTGTAGAGTAGTATCAATAACCAATTCCTCAATTTTTATTTTTAGTTCGGCAAGTTTCTCGTTGCATAATGGTCCACTTAATTTTATCTTCTTAAATACTTCAATTATTGCATTTTTATACGATTCATCTAATTCATTACCTACATCGTATATTATTATATTTTGATCTTCATCACATATCCAAAAATTTTCAGCTTCTTCATTAGTTAATCCTGTACTTTCCTTTAAGACTTCTTTTAAAACGTTAAACGGTTTTATCGTTCTATAATCAATATTTTGGAAAAATTTGACAGTTTTCTCATCTAATCTTCCTACACTTAGTTTTAAAACGTTTTTACTGTCAGAAGATCTTATTTCTATAGAAGAAGAATTATATCGACAAGACTCTTTAAAGACAGGTCTTGGTTCCGATGCAGTAATATTTACTCCTCTCTTTCCTATCTCATGAGCTGTGACTTCAAGATGAAGAGGCCCCATTCCAGATAATAAGAATTCTCCAGTTTCCTCATTGATCTCAAATTTAAGATTTGGATCTTCTATTAACATATTTTCAACTAATTCTTTCATTTGATCCAAATCTCTTAGATATTCTGGTTCGATAGAGACCGTCACAACTGGGGTAGTTACGTACTTAACACTTTCAAACGGAACCATACCATTAATATGATTACTATCAATGATGGTTTCACCACTTCTAATAAGCTTCAATCCCTCAATTGCTACAATATTACCTACGGGAATCCTATCAACTTGTTCTCTTCTCTGCCCCATAAAAATAGCAATTCTTCGAATAGTTTCAAAATTATTCTCATTTAGAAGAAAAATTTCACTTTTTTTAGTACAACTCCCACAAAATATTCTTCCTGTAGCGACTAAAGCATGTTTATCGGCTTGAACTTTACTTAAACAAATTATTAATGGTCCATCTGGATCACAATTAATCATCGCTTTTCCTAAATCAGAATTTAGATTACCGTCCCAAATTTTTCCAATTCTATATTTTTGAGCTTCAATTGGATTTGGTAAATGGTCTACAACCATTTCTAATATTGCTTTATGAATCGGAAAGTACAGAGTTAAGTCTGAATAGCTTTCTTTTGTATATGTATCCTTGTTATATCTTTCTCTAATATCTTTAAAAGTTAAATCAGATTTTTCTAGTATATTTAGAGTGAATCCCCATTTGTGAAGTGCTGACCCAAAAGCAACATTTCCAGACAATGGTGATACCTTCCATTTTTTATTGAATGGAGGATCAGCATATCGTTCAATTAGCTTATTAAAGGATTTTATTATTCTAATATACTTTTCCTTAATCTCATCATCAGAAAGTCTTAATTCTCTAATTAACCTATCAACTTTATTGATAAAAAGGACTGGTTTAACTCCTTCTTGTAATGCTTGTTTAATAACTGTCTCAGATTGAGTAATTATTTCTTCAACAGCATCAACAACAATTACAACACCATCGATAAGTCTAAGAGCTCGAGTTACTTTACCACTAAAATCTAAATGACCTGGAGTGTCAACTAAATTAATAAGAAAAGGCTCATGACCTTCAAGGGTTTTCTCATAGTATAATGAAATATTAGCAGATTTCATAGTTATTCCGCGTTGCTGTTCTTCTTCAAGATAATCTAAAGCACGTGCTTCACCAGCTAGATCGGATGATAAAAAGCCTGCTTCACTTAGTAGAGAATCAGAAAGCGTAGTTTTTCCATGATCGATATGACCCGCTAAAGCAGTATTGCGAATATTCTTAGTTTTTTCCATTAAATTAAGTATTTCAGTGATTTCCTTTCTACGAGGCATACTCAAACATAACAGGTATCTAAATATTTTATTTATGATTATAATTAATTTGATTAAAACTTTAGCGTTTACTTCTATCTAAGGATGACAAATAAAAGGAGGGAAATGATTTTTCGCTACTCAAGATCTTCGTCATTTTGAAAACAGTTCAAAAACTATTTTAATCCGTTGGGTCAGAAAGCGCATTAAAATCATTTCCCTTTAATTAAAAACAAAAATTATAAATTTACTTTCCCCTCTATTCTTACTATCCTTCCGTCAATGTGTAAACGTCCATCACAGAAAAGTTCAATTGCTTTTGGAAAAGCTTTATGCTCCCATTTTAGGATTCTTGGTCCTAAAGTCTCTTTAGTGTCCGTATCATAAACTGGGACTGCTTTCTGGATGATAATTGGTCCATGATCTTCATGAATATCAACAAAATGGACTGTGACTCCGGAGACTTTAACCCCATATTTTAAGGCATCCTCATGAGCATGCATTCCTTTAAAACTCGGTAAAAGGGCGGGATGAATATTCATAATATTTCCTTTGAAATGAGTGATAAACAATTTACTAACAAAACGCATATATCCTACTAGTACTATTAGTTCACACTCATACCGATCTAAAACTTCAATCATTTTTTGGTCGAATTCTTCTCTTGTTCCTTCATGCTTATCTGATTCAAATAAATAGTAAGGAATATTATGGATTTTAGCTCGTTCCATACAGTAAGCTCCTGCTTTATTACAAATTAAAACTTCAACGGTGGCTTTTTCTCTTAAAATACCATCCTCACATGATTGAACAATACTCTCAAAGTTTGATCCAGATCCACTAGCAATAGCCCCAATTTTTAGTTTGCTCATAATTCATTCTAATAAATATTTTTAAAAAAATATATCTAAATAAAGGTAAAATATCATTTAGAATACAGTTATATCCACATAGCTTATCAAATTCTTTATTTTTTTATAATCATAATGTTTTTATTTGAATAATTCATATCTATCTTAGAAATTTAGAAATATTTCATTCTAAAAACGATTCTCTTCTTTAACTGAGGTTTTTTGCAGGAGAATGGGATTCTATTTATTTAAAATAGTGTTTACAAAAAATTAGAACATATAAATATAAATAAAATTTCGAGTGTTATTAATAAGTATTTTAATATATTGAGATTGTTACTTTATAGGCAAATTATAAGAGAAGAAATCAGATTCTAAAATTAATCATTTAATTAGATAAAAGAACTAATTGATAAAAAGAAATGAAGAATTATGAGTTATGAAGGAGAACTTTTACGAATTAGAGAAGAAATTGTTAAAAACCTTCCACCCGAAATAATTGTGAATAAGATTGAATTTGAGGGACCTGAAATTGCTGTGTATTCTGAAAATTCAGATGTAGACGCTGTTGAAAGCTCTACAATTTTGAAAGACTTGGCTAAAACTATGAGAAAACGTGTAGTTTTTCGTTGGAATGTAGATAAGCGTAAAGATCCTGTCGAAACTGAAGAATATATTAGAAATCTAGTAAATGAGGACGCAGAAATTAGCGCAATTGAGTTTGATCACACACGGGGCGAGGTCATAATCGAATCAGGAAAACCTGGACTTGTTATTGGCAAAAAAGGAATAAATTTGAAAGAAATCCGGTCAAATACATTTTGGCAACCTAAGACAATAAGAACACCTCCACTTGCGTCTAGAACAATTCAATTAATTAGAGGTATGCTTAAAAAAGAAAGACAAACCCAAAAAGATATATTATTAGAAATTGGTAAAAGAATTCATAGACCACCCCTTTTTAAGGATTTGAATATAAGATTAACAGCATTGGGTGGTTTTCGTGAAGTAGGGCGGTCTTGTATATTAATACAGACTAGAGATAGTAGCGTCCTTTTAGATGTAGGATTAAATGTAGGGAATCCTAATGATAAATTTCCATTTTTCGATATTCCTGAATTCTCTTTAAGAGATCTTGATGCTGTTATTATATCTCATGCACATTTAGATCATTGTGGTCTTGTTCCTTTTCTTTATAAATATGGGTATCGTGGTCCAGTTTATTGTACTCTACCCACACGTAATTTAGCTACAATGTTACAACTAGATTTTATTCAAATATGTGAAAAAGAAGGATCACCTTCACCATATTCTAAAAGAGACGTAAAACAAACGGTTCTTCATACAATACCGCTTTCTTGGGGAAAGGTAACCGATATTGCTCCCGATATTAAATTAACACTTCATAATTCTGGTCATATTTTAGGGTCTTCGATGATTCACCTGCATTTTGGCAAGGGAGATTATAATTTTGTCTATACAGGGGATTTTAAATTTCAAAAAACTCGATTATTAGAAAAAGCAACTATTAAGTTTCCTAGAGTCGAAAGTTTATTAATAGAATCAACATATGGTGGTCCTCAAGATCGTATCCCAAGTAGACAAGAATCTGAAAAAGAACTGAAACAGATTTTAAACTCTACTCTTAAAAGAGGAGGAAAAGTTTTAGTTCCAGTCCTCGCAGTTGGACGTGCTCAAGAGCTGCTAATTGTACTGGAAGAATACATTGATAAAGGATTTATTGATAAAGTTCCTATTTTTATCGATGGGTTAATTAGTGAAGCTACAGCAATACATACAGCTAATCCGGACTTTCTGAGTAGCGATCTAAGAGAGAAAATTTTACATCAAGGAAAAAATCCTTTTTTAAGTGATTACTTTGAGACAGTTTCTGCACAAGATGAACGATTAGATATAATTAAAGGTGGGCCTTGTATAATCTTAGCTACAAGCGGAATGCTTATAGGTGGCCCATCTGTACAATATTTAAGAGAAATGGCGAATGATCCTAAAAATACACTTATTTTTGTTTCATATCAAGTAAATGGAACTTTAGGCTCAAGGATCCAAAAGGGATTTCGAGAGTTTACTTATGTAGATGCAAAAGGGCGTACTCAGCTTGTTAAAATAAATCTAAAAACGTTTACACTTGAAGGATTTTCAGGGCACTCCTCACGTAGTCAAATCTCACAGTTTTTAAGACGAATTCAGCCAAGACCTAAATCTGTAATAGTAAATCATGGAGAAGCTTCTAAATGTGTAAGTTTATCGACGATGATACATAAAAAACTAAGGAAACAAACAAGAAGCCCGGTGAATTTGGAAACAGTTTTACTGAAGTAAATAAACTTTTCGCAACCTGCTTTGTTTATTAGTGGATTAGATGGATAAAAGAATCTGCATAGAAATAACTCAAATAGCTCTTTTTCTCTTAATAACATTTCTTAAGAGAAGAATTAATTTTTTTAAACAGTATTAATTAACTTTTTTAAATAAATGTTTAGTGGTATTTTTTGAAGATTAAAAGCTTTCTAATAAATATTAAAAATCACCGAACGACAATAAGTAGACATATCGTTCAGATCATTGCTTTTATAATAATTAATTATATTCTCTTAGAAGTAATTTTGAGTATAAATTTATTAAGTATGGAAAGCCTTGTAAAAGTTCTTCCTATTTTAAATTCCCCAAGAAATCCAATTTCGAGTGGAGCGGGGATTTTGGAGTATATTTTTTATTTTATTGTAGATGGGACTTTTCCAGTATTTTTAATTGCTGCACTAATAATAATCCTATTAATTACTAATCGTGTTTTTTGTGGATGGGTTTGTCCTATCGGTACAATTCAAGATGCATGTGCAGCTATTCCAACACCAAAAAGGAAGATAAAAATCAATACTCATAATTCCCTGTTAAAAGTTAAATATGTGTTTGTAAT
>JBHLOJ010000070.1:7040-17971 GCA_048940605.1 Promethearchaeota archaeon | reverse complement strand
ACATGCCTCTTTTTTAGCAGTCAATAAATTTGGTTTTAGAAGAATATTTTTTGATTTTGTAAAATCAAAATGAAAATAATTTTCGATTAATTCAATTGCTTCAATAACAGCTTCAGGAATGCTATTGAAATTTTTAACGTCTACAATACTTATTTTTGTTGACATATTTAACTAAATTTGGAAATTTATTTTAAATATTACTTAAGGGATTTCGTTTTTCGGGACGATTTAGAGTAATTCTTTTGATTTTTTTTCTTGGATAATCCACTAAAATCTGTTTATATTGTTCTGTCATAATTCATATTCATATTTCATATAATTTAAAAACTAATAAAAAAACGCATTACTGTTAGACTAAAAGAAGAAGTAGAAGATGGTTAGCAGATATGATAATTAATCTTCGGAAAGCAATCATTTTTATAAATTAAACTTATTATAATTATAAAATTAAGATATAAGTAAATTTAGATTAATTATTTATTTTTACATATTATATTGCTTATTTACTGAATATCAAGGTGAGTGATGCTGGCAGACGCGATGTTTAAAGTATGCCTCTTCGGTGACGGTGGGGTTGGTAAAACCACATTAATCAACCGTTATCTTACAGGTGTCTTTAAGAACGATTCAAATATTACTATCGGCGTTGATTTCCACATAAAAAAGCTACTTATACAAGATACGCTAATTAGTTTACAAATATGGGATTTTGCTGGTGAAGATAGATTTCGATTCCTATTACCAAGTTATGTTCTAGGTGCGTCTGGTGGAGTCTTCATGTATGATATTACTCGATATTCGAGCTTGAAAAATTTTCAAAATTGGTTAGAAATTTTCAAACAGGGGTATAAAGGGCCCTCAAATCAAGTACCTATTATTATGGTTGGAAGTAAATTAGATCTTGAATACAAAAGAGCTGTTCCTAGAGCCGAAGCGTATGAATTGGCAAAAATAAATGATTTATCCGGCTATATTGAATGTTCTTCCAAAAATGGTCAAAATATACAAGAAATCTTTCTTGAAATAGGAAGGATAATGATGAGACAAGCCAATATGATTGATCAATGATTTACTTTTTAAAGATATCTACTAATTTCTCAATCACTAAGTCTGGGATTAAATTTTTATCAAAATATTTTGATTGTGTTGCCTTATCTTTCATATTCTCAATCATTTCTCTTGATGTGACTCCTGTTAAAACTGCTACTGATATAATTCCGGCTCTATTGCCAGCTAATATATCAGTATTTAGTCTATCTCCGAAGATACAAGCATGGTCTGGAGTAATATTAGTATCTTTTAAAATTAAATTAATACCATAAGGTTCAGGTTTTCCAAATATTCTTATTGGTTCCCTACCTGTACAAGTGATCAAAGCATTTACCATTACACCTGCCCCCGGTTTAAGACCTCTAGCAACTGGTAGAGTAGAATCCGTATTTGTAGCATAAAATTGAGCATTTCCCTCTAATATACATCTTTGGGCAATTGCTAACTTATTATAGTTAAAATTTCTATCAAGACCAACAATCACAAAATCAATATTTCTATAGTCTGTGGGATTAGTTTCAATATTATGACCTAAGGATTTCAATTCCTGTTTTAAACCGATTTCTCCTATAACAAAGATATTAGCATTTTCTTTTATTTTTGTAATCTCGGTAGAAGTTATAGATGCGCTCGTATAAAAATCTGAGATTTTACTTTCTATACTAAGATTTTTTAATATCTTTACATATGTTTCCCTTGTTGCCGTTGAATTGTTAGAATTATAGACCACTTTAATTGACAGCTCTTTAAGCCTTTTGATGACTTTATCTGCACCGAGGATTAAACTTTCTCCCCGATAAACTACACCGTCAAGATCAAATATAGCAAGTTGAATATTTTTTAGTAATTCTAATAATTCGAGCATTTCTCAAAGTAATTTATTATTTTATATTTATTATTAAAACCAACCAACTGGTAACCCTAATATAACTATAAAAATCTGTATCCCTATTGGAATAAATATTGGATTTAGTAAATTATCTGCTGTATATTTAGGGAAGTAATCAGTAATAAAAAATATAATTGCGCCAATTAACGCATAAATTGGACCTATAATAATTAAACCTATAATGTATGCCAAAATAGTTCCTGCTAAAAAACCTTCAATAGATTTTGTATCTCTACTTCTTACTTGGATTTTATGTTTTCCATATCTTCTTCCTATTAAAGCAGCCGCCGCATCTGATAAGCATGCAATAAGTATTCCTGAAAAAACTGCTAATATGTTAAGAATTTTTACCATATATAACATGTAAGAGAAGACAAATCCTGTAATTATGTAGATCTGTGGTCCTGCTGCATTTTTTTCTTTCTGCCTAAGCATTGATTTTGTTAAAAAATTAAATACTGAATATTCTGGACCCCATATTATACGAATTAAATCAGAGATTAAAGCAAACATTAAAGCACCTATTAATGCCATCATGGTTAAACCAATTACTGCTTGGAAATCTCCTGGAAAATAAGGAAATTGACTTATATCTCCCCATATTAGTTCATATGCTGGTTTTATATTATTTATTAAGACAATCACACTATCACTTACTATCAGGGTAACTGGGTGTAGAAGAGAAAAAAATCCAAAATATGCTAATACTAACAATAAACCGGTTAAATGAAAGCTCTTTCTGATCACTTCCATTTTAATTGTAATTTCCCCAACATAAGGATTTTCTTTGGTCATCCTTTCTACATATCTCCTTAAAACTGGTTTTTTTCCACCCTTTAAGAAATCATCTCGTTTTTCCTTATTGATTTTCTTTACTTCTCTTTTAATTATAATAGAAAAGATCAGATTGACCAATAAAATAATCCCAATCCACCATACCATGTATCCATTATATGGATAAGGAAAAAATCTTACAATAGAATTATAGTATCCAAAAATCAAAAAGCAAAAACCGCACATTATCGTAGAAACACCCCCATACCGATTTTCTGCCTTAAATCCCTTTCTTCCTATTTGAAACATCAGAAACATTAGTACGAAAAACGAGAATGATAAAGTAAGATTATAAACCTCGTCTACTCCAGTCCAATAATCCATGATTAATCAGATAACGAATTGTATTAGTTAAATAATTAATAACCTAAATAATAATTTTCCTTAACAATATGGTAAAATTGTTGAACCAATTCTAAAAACGAAAAAAAATTATAAGGGATAACTAATATGTTATTTACAAATTCTAAGATTTTAAAAAGTATATCATCTTCTAAAACAACATATTACAAAAATTTCAAACCTAGATTAATAAACAAATAATAATATATTTTATTAGAGAATAAGTAATACAAAAAAATAAATAAAATTAAAATAAAAAAATTATATCTATATTATTATATTGCAATCTATCTCTAAAAATATCTTTAATCTAAATAACAGGAAAAAATGACTATTATGGTCGAAACAACCACCGAGAGCTTGGATGATATATTAAGAAAATTACTAAACGCTATTCCGGAAGTTAAAGCGGCTGCTATTGTGTCCGCAGAGGGTTTGCCTATTGCTTCAGCATTACCTCAAGGGGTTGATGAGACAAGGATCGCGGCGATGACTGCAGCATTGCTCTCATTGGCCGAAAGGTCTATTATCGAGTTCGAAAAGGGAGACTTTGATACATTATATGTCAAAGGAAGCGCAGGTTATCTTTTAGTCTTTCAAGCTGGCCCTAATGCTGTATTAACAGTTTCTACTACCTCGGATGTGAAATTAGGATTAATATTTTTAGACTGTAAAAGAACCTGCGATAAGATAGCAGAATTAATATAATTCTGACAAAAATCAAGTTCTTTTTCTTTTTGATTTTAAAAGAGACAGTTTATAGCATATTATCTTCTTATAAAATGATAAGACGTTTGGACGAAGAGTCTTCTAAATTTATAAGAATGACTTATTCACAAATCTTTAAATAGTTTAGAATCAAATTTATCATGGGAATTCAATTTAAGAAATGATAATTCCAAAAGACTTGATGTCTAATGGAAAATTGGCGAAAATATATCTGGGCATTACCTATTATTGGGGCTATTATTGTAATCATATCGATCAGCACTCCTGTTATGGATGACCCTACAATAACTATAGATGACGGGTGGGATATTTATTCATATAAAATGTCTATGGATATTTGGATGGTCGGATATTATGAGGCTGGGCCATATGATGGTTGGGTTGATGAGCTTGCCAATTTTATTGATTTTCTTATAATAGACCTTCTACCCTTCATTATTTGTTTTATTGGTTTATTAATTGGAGTTATCACTGGAATTGCTGCGGGTGTATCAGGTTATCGCAGGGATTTTAGAAAAAATATTGCTATTATTAGTGGGATTTTAACGATTGCTTTTACCCTTCTCTTTATTATATGGGTTGAAGTTGATTGGGGTCCTTATTCTGGTGAAACTATAACATATGTGGATGAGTGGGATGATACTATAACTGTGTCTTATCAATTCGATCCTGGTTTTGGTATAATTGGACCTTTCATTGGTGCTGCATTTTGTATAGTTGGTGGTGTTCTTCAACAGGAAGAGCGAGCAATACCAATAGAATCTAAAAGACCAGGAGTGACCCCAGCTTTAAAACCAAAGTATTGTCCTCACTGTGGAGCCAAAGCAGCAGGAAAATTTTGTTCGAACTGTGGAAAGCCACTCCTTCTTTAAGTTTAATAATAAAAAAAAAAGAAATTTATACTTTAAGAGTAATAATCTTTTTTTTCCTTTTTCTATTTTGAGTTTAAGCCTAATGATAAGGATAAAATGTATTTATAAAAATTATTATAAATAACAAAAAATTTTAGTTCAAATGACTGATGAGAACTTAAATAGTTATATGTATGAATTTATAGTAAAAGTCTGTAATGAAATAGGGCCAAGAGAATCCGGCACAGAACAAGAAATACTCGCAGGGAATATGGTTGAACAAGAATTAAAAAAATTCTGCGATGAAACTCATCAGGAAGAATATATAAGTAGTCCTCATGCATTTCTTGGGGGTATTAGGTATGGAGCTTTTCTTGTTCTCGTGTCAATAATTTTATATTGGCTTTCACTATCGATTGATTTTGGGATACTACAAATTAATGGTAGTTATAGTTTCATTTTTATGGTTATAGCAGTAATTCTTATAGTCATATGTGTGAGTTATTTTATTCTAGAAACAATGAAATATCATGAAAGCTATGATTTTCTTTTCCCTAAAAGAAAGTCGTACAACGTCGTTGGAACTCTGAATCCCTCAGGTGAAGTAAAAAATACTATAATATTTTCGGCACATCACGATTCAGCTTTTGAATTCAATACATTTTATTATTTGAAAAGATTTGGTCAAATCATAATTAATATTGGCTATGCTGGCGTAGGGATAACATTGATAGTAATTATTTCAAAAATAATTTTTACGTTGTTATCAATAAATCTTTCTGTTTTGTATCTATCATTTGGTTTTTTCTTCTTTGCTTTTATTCCAATTATTTTTATCTATATATTATTTCATACATACCATCCAGTTCAAGGTGCATTTGACAATTTATCTGGTGTTTCAGTTGTATTAGGAATTGGTAAATTTCTAGCAGAGAACAAAAATGATGAGAATATTTACCCTAAGAATACTAAAATCTACTTAATTTCATTTGCAGGTGAAGAAGCCGGGTTAAGAGGGGCAAAAAGGTATGTAAGTAGTCACTTTATTCAGTTAAAAGATGAGGAAACAATAGTAGTCAACATGGACGGTATTGGAAAAAAAGATATCGTTATTATTCATGACAAGGAACCGGGAATTGGAACAAAGCATGATCCAAGAATATATAACCCTTTATTTGGAATAGCAAAAAAAATAAATCCTAATACTAAAATATCTCCTTTACCCTTCGGTGCGACCGATGGTGCAGCATTTAGCAAAAAAGGAATTTCGGCCGCTTCGATAGGAGGACTTAATCTAAAAGATGAGTTACCTCCTTATTATCATACAAGGTTAGATGTTCCTGAAAATGTTGAAAAAGAAGCATTAGGTCAATTTGTTGAGATATGTATGGAATATCTGAAATATATAGATTCTCAATAATATTATAATATATATCAATCTCTAAGAGGATGATTATAATTAAAAATAGTAGGACCCCTTTTTTTATAGATATTGAAAAAGCTCCTAAGTTTATACAAATGGAAGGATTAGAAACAACTATTCTCACAGGATTACATGGTGAGAAAATGATGATGGCACTCAACGCCACCCTACCAGGTCATACAGTTCCGATACATTCACATAAACATGAACAAATTGGTATGGTTTATGCTGGTGAAGCAAAACTTATAATTGGAGATGAAGAACGAATTGTTAGAAAAGGTGATTTCTTCTGTATTCCTGCTAACACACCTCATGGAGATGCTTGCTTGGGTAATGAACCTTTCATTATGTTAGACATCTTTTATCCATCAAGAAAAGACTTTTTAAAAAAATTATGAGATAAAAAAATATAATATTTTTTTTTAATTATATATTTATTTTAATTTCTTCTACTTAAATTAGCTTTTTAACATTTTCTTGGATCATTTTTGCATTTGGAACAATAACTTTTTCTAGTTTATCTGAATAGGGAATTGGAACATCTGGCGTGTTAAGTCTAATAATCGGTTTCTTTAAAAATTGAAAACCTTCTTCTGCAACAAGCGCAGCAATTTCCGAGCTCACTGAACAAGTTTTACAGCCTTCGTCAACGATAATCAGTTTCCCTGTTTTTTCAACTGAATTTAGGATGGTTTTTTTATCAAATGGAACCAGAGTTCTTGGATCTATTACCTCGCAATGTATATTCTCTGTTTCAAGTTTTTTAGCAGCATTTATGCTTTCCTGAACCATACCTCCGGTGGCGACAATAGTCACATCTTCACCCTCCGTGAATATCCTAGCTTGACCAAATGGTATTGTGAAATTTTTATCCAATGGAACCTCACTAGTAAGGAAATATGTCCTTTTATTTTCAAAGAAAATTACTGGGTCATCATCTCGTATTGCTGTCTTCATTAATCCTTTAAAATCACGACCATCCGAAGGTAGGACAACTTTTAAACCTGGGACGTGCATAAACCATGATTCAAAAGACTGTGAATGTTGGGCAGCTCCCATAATCCCAGTTCCACACGGGACTCTAATAGTTAAGGGAACGGAAATTTGACCACCATACATATATCTCGCTTTTGCAGCTTGATTTACTATCATTTCCATACACACGCATAAAAAATCTGCAAACATAATTTCAGCAATAGGACGCATTCCCGCCATAGCAGCTCCAATAGCACACCCTAAAATTGCATTTTCACTAATTGGGGTATCACGAACTCTTTCAGGACCAAACTTTTCAAGTAAACCCTCAGTTACGAAAAAGGCACCTCCGTATTGTCCGATATCTTCTCCCATTATGAACACTGCTTCATCACGCTCCATTTCCTCTTCAATAGCTAATCGTATTGCATCCAAACCTCTCATTGATTTTGTCTCTTCAGCCATATTAATTACCTCCTGTCTCTATTGGATTTTTATATATATCATCTAAAACAGTATCAGTATCTGGTTTTGGGCTTTTTTTGGTGAATTTAATACTAAGCTCTATATGTGCCAAAGTTTCTTCCTCAATTTCTTGAATAATTGCGCTATCAATAACTTCACCTTTTATTAGTCTTAATTTAAAGGCTTCAATTGGACATTTTTTTTTCCATTCTTCTTTTTCTTCAGTTGATCGGTATTTATCGGCATCCATTGTTGTTTGACCCTGCCATCTATAAGTTTTACATTCGACTAAAGTGGGACCACCTCCTTTTCTTGCGAAATCAACTGCATCCTTTATAGTCCTATATACTTCGATAACATCGTTTCCATCAATAGTAATACCCTTCATTCCATAACCTTGAGCCCGAAGTGAAAGATTTTCAACAGGGGATGCATAATTAGTAGGAGTGCTCCATCCATACATGTTATTTTCTAAAACAAAAATAATAGGGAGTTTCCATATCGCAGCAAGATTCATTGATTCATGTAACATTCCTTGATTTGCAGCACCATCTCCGAAGAATGTAAGAGTTATTTTACCTTCATTTCTCATTTTTGAAGCCAAGGCAACTCCCAGAGCTAAAGGTGGACCAGCACCTACAATTCCATTTGCCCCCAGCATATTTTTAGAAAAGTCAGCAACGTGCATAGACCCTCCACGCCCCTTACAAATTCCTCCTTCTTTTCCATAAATCTCTGCCATAAGTGAATTTATATCCCCCCCTTTGGCAATAAAATGACCATGACCCCTATGTGTGGAAGTAATATAATCATCCTCATTAATTGCAGCACAAGCCCCAACAGCTATAGCTTCTTCACCAGTATAAGTATGAACTAAAGGAGATTTTATTCTACCTGCATCTTTTGTAATTCTTTGCTCAAATTCACGTATTAATAACATCTTTTTATAAAAGTCAATTAATTTATCATGACTCAATTCCTTAGGCAACTCATCAATATTCATTCTTTAACACTCCATATTTTTAAAAATATAATCGAATTAATCATTTAATATAATAAGATCTTAATAATTGAAATTTAATCCAAAATATTTAATTCTTTCTTTTCTTTGACTAATATAACACAGTACTAACGATATTTTCAAAAATTCATAGCAAGAAGGTATATAATGATAAAAAGTAACCATTATTACGCAATAATAAAGCCTTATCGTCAAGACTTTATTACGAATCCGAAGGAAAATGAAGATAAAATAATGAAAGATCACTTTTATTATCTTAAATCTTTGATGAAGCAGAAAAAATTATTTTTCGCGGGTCCTACATTAATCCCTGAAGATCCTTTTGGAGTTATAATTTTAGAAGTCGAAACTGCTGAAGAAGCTAAAAATCTCCTTAAAAATGATCCTTCAATTATAGCAGGGATACAAAGAATTGATGATCTAAGACCAATTCGACTTTCTTTAACGAGAGAATAATATCCTATAAATTATAGATTTGACTCTTTTATTGCCTCATCTACATCATAATTTTTATGCACTATAAAATATAGAGCTCTTACAAATTTGGTCGGATCATCTGCTTGGAAAACATTTCTTCCAAATGCAACACCAGCCCCTCCCACTTCAATTGATTTTTTAGTAATTTCTAAGATGTCCCTTTTTCCTGCTCTTTCGCCTCCTGCAATTATAACAGGTGCCATGCAACCATCAACTACTTCTTTAAAGGAATCAGGATCTCCTGTCCAATTGGTTTTTACTATATCTGCGCCTAATTCAGCAGCAACTCTAGCAGCTATCTTTACTACCTCAACATCTTGTTCATTTTCTATATTATCGCCTCTCGGATACATCATTGCTATAAGTGGCATTCCCAAATCTCTGCATTCTCTTGATACACTTCCTAAAATTTCTAACATTTCTGGATCTGACTTGGTACCAATATTAATATGAATTGAAACTCCATCTGCCCCAAATTTTACAGCTTCCAAAACGGTATTTACCAAAACTTTATAATTTGAATCTGGGCTTAACGATGTTGAGCCAGATAAATGTAAGATTAATCCTATATCTGGTCCATAACCCCTATGAGCATATAAAGGAATCCCTACATGGCCGATAACAGCATTAGCACCACCAAGAGCAATTTTATTTACAACTTCTCCTAAATCTTTTTCAATTCCTTTAATTGGTCCTACTGTTAATCCATGATCCATTGGAATAATAATTGTCCTTTTAGTCTCTCTATTTATGATTCTTTCCAATCTAATTTGCTTACCAATATAACCAGACATATTCAAATTTCTCTTAATTTTTAAGAATATTAAAAAAAATTATCGTATCTTTAATAATTCTATCTTTTAAGAGATTCCTTATTATGTAAGTTTTCTTTTACGAAAATATTAAAGTAAGCTCTTTTTTCAGTATTTATTGAAATAGAAAACCATAAACTATTAATTTTTTAGTTCATTCTATAAAATACAAGACTTCGTTACACTTCATTTATTTAAGGGTTTTATTCTTATGTTTAAGCTTTTTACTATTACCGGAAAAATCGAAATACCACCATTTCTTTTTGGGCAAGAGAAAAATGTTAGTGCACGAATAATCTTAAGTGAAGATTATGAAGGGATCATAACTCGCGACTACGGATTTATTATAGCTGTTGTCGATGTTCTTAATGTGGGAAAAGGAATAATAATACCAGGTAACGCTAATACGTTTCATGAAGTAGAATTTACAATTCTTACTTTTAAACCAACTGTTTCAGAAGTTGTTGAAGGAACTGTTGTAGAAATTGTTGACTTTGGCTCTTTCATAAGGTTAGGACCATTAGATGGATTAGTTCATGTATCTCAGATCTGCGATGATTATATCTCTTATGAACAAGTTGGAAACAGATTTATTGGTAAAGAAACTGGAAAAATCCTTGAGGTAAATGATCAGGTAAGGGCTAAAATAATCGCTGTTTCCTTAGGTACTGGAAGAAGCGGAAAGCTTGGTTTGACAATGAGGCAGAAATTTCTAGGAAAGGAAGATTGGATTAATAATGATATTGAAGAAGAATATTCTAATAAAAAAACAGACAAAACAGAAGTAAGTGAAGAAGAGGAAGGCTTTTCATAATAAGTAGAATCTAAAGGCTTTAGGTGATTGAATGAAAGAAAAAGCATGTAAAAATTGCCACTTAATAACTAAAAACGAAACAATTTGTCCTAAATGTAAAACACATACTCTAAGTGAGGATTTTACAGGAGAGGTAATAATTATAAATCCTAAAGAATCCAAATTCGCGGATCATTTAAAGGTTGTTTACCCCGGTAAATATGCTTTAAGAGTTCGTTAAATTGATTCACTCTAACTGGGAAATTAAAT
>JBHLOJ010000070.1:0-6940 GCA_048940605.1 Promethearchaeota archaeon | reverse complement strand
CTTAAATTTCCTTGTTGTAGGAGACATAGTTGCTAAGGATTTCTTCTCAAATTCATTTTTAAAATCCTTTATTAAAATTTGTGTTATTGATGAAAAAACTCAAAGGAACCAAATTAATATTGACCTTGAAGATTATTTTGAAGAGATACTTGAATTTCAAAATCCAGTTGGTACAATTCATAGAGATTGCTGGAAGTTGTTTAGAAATGTTATTGCTTCAGGCAAGAAAACATTAATTAAAATAACTGAAGGAGAGGAGGATCTACTTATTTTACCTCTTATTTTGGAAATTCCTATTAAAGACCGAGGAGGGTATTTCGCTTTTTATGGTCAACCACCAATAACAGATTCTAATTTTATAATTCCTGAAGGAATTGTAATTGTAAACGTTGATAAGAATATTCAAGAGAAGGTAAGGAATCTTATAGCAATAATGGAAAAATTTTAAGCCTTCTTTTAATCTCTTTTAAATTGATCTAAGGTCTTAGATTTTTAAAAAGCAAAATTTTATTTTCTATCTAATCTTTTGATTTCTATAAACCATACAGAATCTTGTTATAACTTAAAAGATTTTAACAAAACAAGAAGAAAAGGTTCAAAATGTCATTTAAGATTGAAATTACTGAAGAAAAGAGAAATCCATTAATCGATAGAATTGAGTTAGCTTTTAGAGTTGATCATTTTGGGGCTGGTAGTCCAAATCGATTGGATGTGAAAAAGAAAATTGCTGCTTTACAAAGCTCTGATGAGAATTTAACTATAGTGAAAAAACTAGATACTCATTTTGGTGCATCATATTCTCTAGGAAAAGTATATATTTATGATAATGAGAAAGAACTTCAATTTTTTGAACCATTTCATATAAAAGTCCGTAATCTTGAGAAAGAAAAACGAATTGAAATATATCAGTTAAAAAGGAGAAAAGAACCTTACAAACATTTATTTAAATCATAATAATTAAGATAATCAGAGAATAGAAATGGACGCATCAAAGTATTATAAACTGGAAGGAGATAAGCTAGTTAGGACTCATAGGTCATGTCCTAAATGTGGTCCTAGTTATTTTCTAGCAAATCATTATGACCGATGGAGTTGTGGTAAATGTGGTTATGCTGTATTTAAAAGAAAGGGAGCAGCTAAAGGAAAGACCGCTAGAAGATCTCCTCGAAAACGAGTAAAATCATTGGAGAGTTAAATTTAACTCAAAATTATTAATAGTTTAACTCTTAATCGAAATACTTCTTAGATAATTTATCTTTAATTTAAGATTTAAAGGATTCTATTGACAATTTTTGGCGGAATTAATGAAAAAATTCTGTTTAGGTATTGAAAGTACAGCACACACTTGGGGCGTTGGTATCGTTGATTTTGAAGGAGGAGTACACTCCATCATAAACGACACTTTCATACCTGAAAAAGGTGGGCTTCATCCTGCATTGGTACGAGAGCATCACCTAAATAATTTTACAGATGTAATCGGTAAGGCTCTTTTTGAAGCACGTTTATCAATAAAAGACATTAATCTAATTGCTTTTAGTCAAAGTCCTGGATTAGGGCCTGTTTTAAAAATAGGGGCTTTAGTTGCTAGAATGTTGAGTCAACTTCTGAATATTCCTCTTGTAGGTGTGAATCATTGCATAGCACATGTAGAAATTGGACGTTTAAAGTGTAAGATTGAAAATCCTTTAACTCTATACGTTTCTGGTGGTAATACAATTATCAGTGCATATGAATCACATAAATATCAGATTTTTGGGGAAACTCTTGATTTAGCAGTGGGTAATATGATTGATTCTTTCGCTCGAGATGCTGGATTGAGTCATCCTGGAGGACCCAAGATCGAAATATTAGCAGCAAACTCAAAACAATATCTTACACTACCATATATTGTTAAAGGAATGGATTTATCATTTTCAGGACTCTATACAGCAGCTAAACGATTATTAGAATCTCCAGATTTTAATAAAAAATACAATTTAAATGATATTGCTTACTCACTTCAAGAAACTGCTTTTGCTATGTTAACTGAAGTCACTGAACGAGCACTCGCTCATACTGAGATAAAGGAAGTATTGCTTACCGGGGGAGTAGCAGCAAACAAAAGATTACAGCAAATGATTCAATATATTAGTAATGAACACGATGCTCGATTTGAAGTAGTTCCTTTAAGATATGCCGGAGATAATGGAGCAATGATTGCATGGACCGGAATTCTAAGATTCTTATATGAAGGAGGGCATGAAATGACAGAAACTATAATCAAACCTAAAGAAAGAATGGATAATATTACAGTTCCATGGAGGTCTAAAAGCAAAACATGAGTTCTAAGATATATAAAAAGAAATTAATTCACAAAGGAGCTGAAGCAAACCTTTGGCTTGGTTATTGGTTTGATAAAAAGGCACTATTCAAATATCGAATTCCGAAAAAATATCGTTTAGAAGAAATTGATAAAAAAATTCGAACTGAACGGACTTTAAATGAAGCAAAAGCATTAATCAATGTTAAATCCTATGGTATAAATGTCCCTCAAGTTTTTGAAATCGATATTCAAAATCCAACGATAGTAATGAAATATATTGAGGGAGAAAAACTTAAGAACCTCTTAAAAAACTTAGATGATAATAAGAAAGAGAAATACTTCAAGCGAATTGGTAATTTTATAGCAAAATTGCACATAAACGGACATATCCATGGTGATATAACTACTAGTAACTTAATAATTACGAAGGAAGAAAAAATATTTCTTATTGATTTTGGATTACATGATTACTCTGATACTATAGAAGATAAAAGTGTTGACCTTCATCTTTTTAAGAGAGTGCTGATTTCCTCTCATGGAAGTGACTATAACTTATGTTTTAAAGCTTTTCTTGAAGGTTATAAATCTGAATACGAAAAAACAAACAATAGTGAATGTATTCAGATTATTAAAAACATTGAAGCTATTGAAACAAGGGGAAGATATGTGAAATCAGAGAATAGATTATAATATTTAATTCTCATGTAAAGAGAGGATTATTAAAGATTCCATGAGTTTTTAATAAGAATAAAATATTTTCAATCATACTCTTATTTATTCATATAAATTGTTCATCTAAATAATTAAATAATCAAAATAATTTATATCTGATATTGAAATCTTTAAATACTATAAATAGAGATAAATAAATTTATATTGATATTTTACTTACTATATAATATTAGAAAAGAGTGAAAAGAGTAGGGACAAGAATATATCTGCGTTTCTTATTCACTTTTTCATTTGTTAGCAACAGCATTTTAAATTCCATATAACTTGGAGTTAGTTAAATGATGATTAGTGAGAAAGAGAAAACTAAACCTAAAATGATTAACATTACTATCAATTTACCTGAAATATATGATCAAAATATTCAGAAGCTCATAAAAATGAAGATTGTCCCTAGTCGATCTGAAGCAATTCGCATTGCGCTACGAGAATTCTTACATAACGAATATAGTAATTTGAAATTATTAGGTTTTTTTGAAGAAAACGTTTAAAACATATGCAAAATTGTAAATTGCTCTAAATTTTTCTATAATGGTTAAATCAAAGTATCTCTTCATTTTCTGATAGTTAATATTAAAAATTCTATTTTACTTAGTTTTACTATAGTAATTCAAAAACGAAGAAAGAATTGTGATATTATATAGCGTTTACGAGAACGGGAGTCTACACAAGATAAATAACGTTGATTTTAGTAATACTAAAGTGTATTTAATTGATGATTTTAAAACGATATACTTATGGCATGGCTCAAATTCCTCCAAAAGAAAGAGAGATTTTAGTAAAAAAAGAGCAGATAGTTTAAACAGTAAACGGAAAACTCCTGCTAAAATCCAAATAATTAATCAGAATAAGGAATTTGGAGCATTTCTTGCTATTATGGATATCCTTAAGAAGGGTTTAGGTGATGAAACATCCATAGAAAAAAGAGATGAATTAGAATTAGAAATTGAAGACACATTAGAACTTGTTGAATCAGGACTGGAAATGGATCTTGAAGCAGAGATTACTCTTGCTGCTCATAAACTTTCTACCGAAAAAGTTCCTTATGAGAAGTTATCTAGGCAATTAGCCGCATTACAATTGACCCTTTTAAAAGGAAACAAGAAACCTACAGAAGCAGAAATCACAAAAAAAACTAAAGAAATTCTCAAATCCTCATCTACTTATGAGGAATTATGTTGGCTTATATCAGAACTTGATATTTTAATAAAGAAAAAGCACTTAGCAGATACTAAATAAGGAAATTAAGTTAAAGTTAATCCAATACCAATTGCATTGGATATTACAGCAGCGAAAAAGATTTGAATTATGCTAAAAGATACTGTAACCACAATATAAAAACTCTTTATTTTTTCAAATATTTTAGTGTTCTGTATTATAACCAATACAAATATTAGAAAGGTAAATAACAAAGAAGGAAAAAGCAAAAATCGCTTTGTTAAGAACATTAAACTAATTAAAATAAGTACTGTTGTTATCATAATAACTTTATTTTTTGAACCCTTTGACTTTAGGAAGCTTAATTGTGGGTATATCACCTTCCTTAGAAGCAATTCTATAGACAAAAATACTGGAAAAACAAAATACCCAAGAATGAAATAAACAGTAAAATTAGAAGGCCAAATGAAACCGAAGGGATAATGAAATGAAAACATCATATAGATTACTATAAGATAAACAGTACTTATTATTGTAAAAATTAGATATTTCAATTTTAAATGCGCTTTAATCTTTGTTGTAATTTTAGGCTTCGCTCTATACTTTCTAGGCTTTTTTAAGTAATTAATAATTTTTATTAGATAATATATTGAAATTATGTTTAGGGAAGCGAATAAGATTCCTGATAAGCCAAAAATTCTTTCAAATACTACCCAATTCATTAAGAATACTCCAATCGAGAGAATAGCTTTTATTATTTGTCTTTTTTTATATGAATTTGATATTAAACTCTCATAAATATCTGAGTTTAATTTTTCTATACCCTGTTCTTTTCTAAAAAATAACTTACTTGAAATTGATGTAAGATATATAACAATAATAAACAATAAAGCTAAATTGATGGTAATCAGAATATAATTCCAGTAGAACGTAATTAAAATAGGTCCATTTATTACCTTTGAATTAAAAAAATGAACTTCAAACCAATTTATTGAATCTATAAGAACCTTGTTAGAAAATAATTGATGAGCTCCTCCGAACATAAACCCTTTCATTTCTATTAAAGAACAATTAGTTAACTGTTGAGCTTTCAAAGCATTTTCTTTAAAATCTAGAATTTCGTCATTGACATGATGGATAATTAAGAGATTTTCAGTATTTTCTGTATTCAATAGATTTACCGGGATATACTTAATTAAATTTTCATTATATACAAAACCAAATCTAGGGGGTTCAAAATTTACTAAGGGTGCTAATCCAACTGTAACTTTGAATCGAGGATCTAATGCTTGATTCATTAATACCACCATCCCACCAAGAGAATGACCTATCAATCCAATTTGTGAGGTGTTAACATCGCTATAATATGTTAAGGATTCCAGCTTATCTAATAATTTCGAACAATCTTGTGCTAAAGCAGGAACACCTGTAATAGGATCAATATTGTTGATGTTTCCTTCACTTTCACCATGCCCCTGATAATCTAAGGCAGCAACATAAAATCCCCGCTTCGTGAATTCAATGGGTATTCTTAAATCAAAATCTCTTTTTGACCCGATGCCATGACAGTAAATAACTAATGGTCTAGATTCTTGAAAGCCTAAATCTTTTGAAGGATAATATAAATTTGCATACAACCTTGCACCTGATGATTCAAATTGAATCCTTTCATATTTATCATAACTAATCTCTTTATTAAATTTTAGAATTGAAAGAGAGATGAGAAGTAGAATAATTAAAATTAATAATCTCTTCAAACTTTTGTGATCCTTGTGAGTCATCTCACCAACAATGATGAATTCTGTTTCTTCTAAAACTGTTATTTGTTTTTTTGAGTTTATTTTTCATCACTTTTTTCATAAGTTTCAAATTCTATGAAACCACAATTAATGTATAATAAATAAACTATTTAAATGTTTTCACAAGATTTGAAACTTAAGAAAAAAATTTTTTGGATCAAAATCAAATAAAAATTTAAGATTTTTTGTAAAAGCAAAAATCTTCTAAGGTGATAGCAGAAAAAGTAGATTTTATCTACGTCCTCTTATTTTTCGGGCTTCTCTTTCTACTTCTCTCAGAACAACGATATCATCCATTCTAATAGGGCCCTTTACGTTTCTAGTTAATATCCTATTCTTATCAGGGCCCTCTAAGATCCTTACTTTAATCTGAGTGATTTCTCCTGTGAGCCCTGTTCGCCCAATCACTTGAATAACTTGAGCAGGAATAGATTGATCTACAACAGAGGTTCCCTTAGATTTATCTAATTTAACCATTTGATAATTTCACCGCATTTATCTACTTTTTACTTTCTTTTATTTTCTTTATAACATCATTTAAAATGTCTTCATTTCCAGTTCCAACGTTTTCTATAGCAATAGCGCTTGCAGACACGTTTATTCTTGCTGTATTTCCAAGTTCTTTTTTGGTTGATAAATATCCATAAGGAATATCTTTTTCCTCACATAAAAGCGGAATATGAAATAATATCTCCGGAGGACTAACATCTTCAGCCATAACAACTAGTTTTGCTAGTTTTCTTTCAATAGATTTGGTTACTTCATTCATACCTTTTCGAATTTTAGAATCTCGGGCTTCAGCAATTTTATTTATAGCATTCTTGAGTGAACTCTTCAATTTTTCAGGTACTTGAAATTTAACATATGAAATTTTAAATCATCTCCTTCAAATATACATAAAATTTAATATATTTTCATAATTCATCGATATTTGATACACTAATTAATACAA
>JBHLOJ010000069.1:10610-18060 GCA_048940605.1 Promethearchaeota archaeon | reverse complement strand
AGCTATGGGATACAAATATGATAAAAATCTTCAAGGATGGAAATGAAGTAGAATATTATACACTCCTTACAGATTTTTATATTGATATATTTTTTCCTAAATATCTTTTAAACGTTATTAAGCGAACACATGAACAAAAATCTAAAACAGATAAAGTATTACTAGAATATCTCAGTTTACTTGAAGATATGTATACTATTTCAAAATCAAAAAACTAAAAAATATTTTTATTTTTTCAAATTTTTTTATTAGCTTTATTTTTAGTCAATTTTCATATGAGTAAAGTCCATCTACTGTTTTGGTGATGACGTTCTTGAATATTTTGTAGACAACCAAGGAGAGCCTGAAGAATATGATGAATCTCCATATAATAAAACTGTTCAAGATGATATTAAATTTATTAAAGAAATTATAGAACTCTATACCTAGAGTAGTTTTAACATAACCATAAATGAATACTAATTGAATTATAAGTGTTATTCAAAAGGTTTTAAAGGAAACTATGAATATTCTTACTTAACTTAACTTTAATAAAAAAGCTGATTCTGATGTTCTTCGACGAACAAACCAGTATGCGGATTCGATATCTGCACTTCAAGATTAAAAAAATTGAAGATGCTCTTATAAAAGAAGATGAATATTTTACTCTTGATGATTTAAATCTTGTTTTAGAATATACGAAAGCATTAAATAATAATTATCAAAACAAAGCCCATAAAGAGATTTTAAAAGATTTAGATATTACGAGTACGTTCCAAGATCCTTTAGCTAACAGAGAAATAGAGATTCAAGATATTATGTTTGAATGCGCTCGTGCTCTTTGGGTTATGGCAAGAGCTTATTCTCAGCTTTCTGAGAAGTATGAGGAAGATGGAGAATGGGAAAATGCGATAATTGCAATGACAGAGTGCAGTAAAATATATAAAACATCAGCATATTTTAGTGCTGCAGTTGTTGATCAAAAGAATATGGGAGTTACACTTGATTCTGAAAATTTGGAATTAAATTCAGAAGAATCAAGGATTTTCGCTCAAAGTATTGCTGCATTACGTGAAGAAACAAATAATAATATTTATTTTGCCTCAAAATTATACTCAGGACTTAGTTTATTATCAAAAAGATTGTTTTATTTAAAACAACATGAGGAAAAAAAGAAGCAACAGATAAGAGCCCAGTTTCACTATGATATGGGGAAGGCCTGCCATCTTAAAGCCCAAGCTTCTTTAGAATCATCAATAACGAATATCAACACAGATAAAGTCAAAAAACTTGAACAAAAAGCTATTTGGTATTATATAAAAGCGAAGGATATTTGGGAAGAAATGATTAATGCAATTTCACTCTCAACAGAGGAAAAAGAAGGTATTGAATTAAATTTATCTATTGTAAATGAAAATATTAACCAAAATGATGTTGAACTATTAAATTATGAAGAAGTAAAAAAGATACAAGATCCGGAACCGATAATTATTATTCCTGAAAACTTAGCTCCATTTGTACCAAAAAATGTAATATATCTAACTAAATTTGTACCTAAAGATTTAAATATCAAGAGATTCAAGGCTTATCAAAGAAAAAAGTTGGAGGAAAAGATTCCTTATAGCAAAAAGGAGAAATTAATTGACCAAAAAGCAGGTGTAGTTCGGACGATAAATGAGTTGAAGTTGCTGAAAGAGAATGATGAAATAAATATCGAAAAATTTGCGGAATTAATGGAAAAATACTCTACAAAACTTAAAATGATTGAATCTGCTATTGAAAAGTTGGGAAAAAAGTAGTAATCTTTTTTTAATTTTTTTATAATCATTCTTTTAACGAAGTTCTTATTTCTTTATCAATATATTTCTTACGGTTTTCCTCTATTTCAAAATCTCTCCGAGTTTGTTCCAAGAATACTAGGTCGTAGACTTCTTTGAAAACTACACCGATAATGAGAAGTTCTATTAAAATAATTAAAAAAATAATTATCCTCTCTAAGTTATGAGTATCTCTAAACAAAAGTGAAATTAATAAAAACAGGAATGGAATATAGAATAATGTAATTACACCTATTCTCTTCCCAAATTTGATAATATTTTTATTCTCTAATTTGAATATCTTTTCTAAACGTGATATTTCACCTATATAATAGAAACTAAACAATAAATTAATAGAACATAATAAAACAATGAAATCTCTATCTTTTACACTAAGATTAATATAAGATTTTAACAAAATTGAACTAAGCATAAAAGAAAATGAGAAAATACTTAAAATCATCGCTAAAGATAGCAATCCATCATGAAAATCTTCATAGTCTAAGGTTTTACCACCTACCCTAAATTAGTCAAATGAACTTTAGAAGATTCAAAGCATTTATAATTTAATTAATAATTTAATTTTTTATTTTAAGCAACTTTTTCTAATCTATGTCTGAACAAATTAAAATTTTACTATATATTAAAAATATGCTGTCAGATTTAATTTATATCAACGGAATCATAGCAACCGAGCTCATTCAAGTAACAGAAAATACTGCTACAATTCGTCATGGTGAGGAATTTCTAAATAAAACAACTTGTCTTGCTGAACATAATCAGTTAAACAAAAAAATAATCGAAATATTAAAAAAATATCAAAGAACAACAGAAGATCTAGCGGGATTAGATTCACATATATTAAAGCATAATAATGAATAATATATTTTTTATATTTAATATGTCTGATACCTTTGAAAAATTTGCAGAAAAGCTTCAAAAGAAAATAATTAAAAAGGAAATTAAGGATCATAATGAGAGAATAGTCAGTTTATGTTATAATCCTCAAAATTGGGGAAAACCTCCGCAAGGAAAAATAACTGTTCTAGAAGAACGAAGAGGAGGTCCGAAAGGCTATTTCTTGGGATTATATTTATTGATAGAGAATAATTTGATCATAAAAGCAAGCTATATTACTGATGGTTGTGGTGTAATGATTGCTACTGGAAGTCAGATTACATTATTAATTGAGGGTCGTTCCATAGAATTCGCTAAGAATTTAGATGTAGATGAATTAGATAAAGCATTAATGGGATTGCCAGAAGACGAGAAACATTGTGCGGATTTGGCAATTAGTACACTTAAAAGTGCAATTGAAAAATATAAAGCAAGATAATTAATTTTGATTAGTAATGACAGAATTAATATTAGAGAATATCGATATTCCTGTAGAATCTGATCACATAAATCTTAAGGGTACTATATATTATACGTCAAATACTGCTCAAAAGACTCCATGGATAGTAAATCTTGCTGGATTTATGAATCACAGACAAAGTTATCTTGTAAAATATTTTTCTGAAAGATTCGCCGGCGCAGGATACCATGTTCTGTCCTATGATTATCGTGGCCATGGAGAGACAAAGGAAGAAACGGGATCTAGATGGTATGAAATGATGCCCCAGATATTTTCAGACATTCATATTGTTATTGAGTGGATCATTATAAATCAAAGGAGTAGGCTTTTGGATGGAAAAATTGCGTTGTTTGGAAGGAGTTTAGGGGGTGCAATTATTTTGTCTCATGGTTTTATAGATGAAAGAGCAAAAATTTTAATAGCACTTGGCACTAGATATGATTACCGAACTATTCGAGGAAGATATCCGACAGTAGAAGAGCATGAAGGGGAAGAAATCATAAGGAAAATAAGTCCTATGTCTTTTTTGAAAAGTAACCCCTTAAACAATGAGAGAATTTTGATTGCACATTGTAGAGACGATGAGACAGTTCCTTTTGAAAACGTAATTCAAATTAAAGAAAGTCTCGAACTAAATGATGATAATGTAATTGAATTTGATTCTGGAGGGCATACATTTTCAGGACATCGAGAAGAAATTTTCAATTATTCACTTAAATTTTTAAAAAGGTTGTAAAACAAGAAAAAAAAGAAATATTCATATTTATTTATATATAATGGTGAAAAGAGATGGTGAAAAAAATAGTATTAGTAGGACCAGGTTCCCAAATACTTGGATTAAATATTGCTCGGGAATTAGGGACTGAAGCCATAAATACTGAAGTTAAGATGTTTCCAGATGGTGAAAATTATTTAAGAATTAACATTGAAGATGAAACTTTAATTGCTGATAAAGAAGTTATAATAATTCAATCAACTGGTCCCAGTTCAAGTGGAAATCAGAATAGTCGTCTAATAGAACTTTTTATGATGATTGATTCTGTAAAACGAATGGGTGCATCAAGAGTTATCGTTGTCGTACCCTATCTTGCGTATGCTCGTCAGGATAAAATCTTTAGGCCTGGAGAAAGTCAGTTTGCAAATGTAATTTTCCGTTTAATTAATTCATTGGGAATAGATGAATTCTATACCGTTGATATTCATGCTCCAGTAGTTTTAAATGAGTGTTCGTGTAAGGCTGTTAATATTGATTCAATGAAACTCTTAGCTGATCATATAACATCCAAAGGGGCAACTAATATTGTTGTAGTAGCTCCTGATAAGGGGGCAATAGAAAGATCTAAAGCTTTTGCAAAACATTTCGGAGAGAATGTTCCAGTAGATGTTTTTGAAAAAGAGCGAGATGTTAAAACGGGTGAAATTAAAATGATGGGAACATTAAGTTTAAAAGATAAAGATGTTGTAATTGCAGATGATATTATTGCTACTGGGGGAACAATGGCCTCTGCTATAAAATTAGCAAGAAAAAGCGGAGCCAATAGAGTATTCGCTGTAGCTACCCATGCTTTATTATTAGATCAAGCTAAATATCGTATATTAGAAGCAGGTGCAGATGATATTATTGGTACTGATTCGATTGATAATGAAGTCAGTAAAATTTCATTAGCAAAAATAATTGCTGATTATTTAAAATAAAGGATATGCGTTTACTTAGTAGGATTCAATTATTTTAAGTATTAGGCTTCTAGTTTTTATTTTTAAATCCTCTATTGTGGAATCATTCCGAATCTTATAATCAGCGTTTAGTATTACTTCTTTTAGACCAAATTGTATCTCTCTTTTATCTCTTTCCTTTAAATCATCCATGCTTTTTGGATCATCACTTCGACCCCTTTTAAAAAGTCGATTAAATCTTTCCTCTTCGTTGATTACAATAGCTATAATCGGAAATTTCCAAAACTTTCTAAAAACATTAACTTCTGAGATAGATCTAACTCCATCAACGATAATTACTTCTTCATCTTTATTTTTAATTAAATCTACACATTTTTTAGCTATTATTCCAGGGCCACCTTTTTCCCGTAATTCTTTAGCAATTTTACCAATATTTTTTCCAGAAGGTTCTAAATTTCTTTTTTTAGCTTCATTTCGAACAACATCTCCCATTGTTACTACAAGACCTAAATCTCTTATTGCTTCTATAGCGGTTGTTTTACCAGACCCTGCATAGCCGACAATCGCGCAAATTTTCATTTTTGTAACAATCTTTACCAAAATAATTTATATATCTAGAATATGTTTAGATTCTATATAGAAAAAGAAATAATATTTTTAAAATCTAACATAGCAGACAATAATATTCCTTGTCATGAAAAAAAAAAAGAGGATTACTCCATTTAACACACCGGTTTTATTAACTCTAAAAGCTTATAAAAGAATCGTTGGATATGCTATTAGATATGCTAATGATGATATAAGTGAAAGTAGATGGCGTGAAGTATATGGAATCTTAATAGGTTCTATAGAAAATAATTCTAAAGTTATCGTAAAAGATGCAATACCCATGGTTGTGGGTGATCGTGCGGGAGTTGCATATGAAAATAAACAGTATGTTGATATGGCTCAAATTGATGCATCTATATTTGAAAGGTCTGTTCAAGATGACAAAAATGATTTCATAATCGGTTGGTTTCACACTCATCCAAATTTCGGTTTTTTTTATAGCCCCATTGATTGTATGACCCAATTGGGGTACCAAATACCAAATCCTTTTGCTGTAGGATTAATTTTTGACCATTGTAAAAGAGATTCTAAGAATCATTTTCTTGGTATTGCAGGTTTACGGTTAAAAGATCCAGACTTAGGAATGTTATCTACTTATGATTTTATAGAATTACATTATGAAGAAGATCAAAAAATAATGGCTCAGAAGGTTGATAAAACTATCAAAGAAGTTAATAAAAATATCGACTGTGTGTTGAAAGAAATAAAATCGATTGATGAAGTATTACGCAAAAAATTATTTGCTCAACTTCAGAGAAATTATGGTTTAATATTAGTTCCAAAGGAAGATATAAAAATAACTGATAAGGAGGAAGAAGCCGAAGAGGGTGAGCGCTATTTATATGAATGGGATCCAGATTTCTTTAAAAAATCATATAGAATTCCAAAATTTAGAGAAAAAATAGAAAAAGCTATCTCAGAAGCGTATGATGAATTAGATAAATTAGAAAAAAAAATTGAAAATGATAAATTTGAAGCAAGAAAACGGAAATTATCAAAAAAAATTCAAAATATGTTAAGTAAATCAAATGAATGGTATGATAAATTAATGGATGAGTTTGCCAAGAAAATAGAGATTATAAGCCCATTCTTTGAATATTTAGATACTTATGAAAGAAAAATTATAGAACATTTTGAAGAGAGAAGTTCTGAATATTATAGAATTTTAGACGACCTTAACAATAGAGCAGAATTAGATTTAGACAACTTTTAAAACAAAGGGTGGTTTTTGGTTTTGTTAAACTTTAAAAATATGGATAAATATTATCAAATTAAGATTTTTAGAAAAAACTTAATATAGATAAGACATTAATAAGATTAAGTAAGCTTCTTTTTAATGAAATTTATATTTTCTTCTCGAAAGAGGTTCTTTCATGGTTAATGAGACGACTATTATCATAAGAAATAGAAGTGATAAAGAGAAATCAATTAAGGATGCAATCTTTGCATTTTCTGGTGGGAAAAAATCATTATTAATTAAGGGTGAGGGAGATGAGATAAGTACGGCAGTTGAAGTTGCTGAGATATTAAAGAATCGTATGTATCCCCGACTAGAAATTGCTAATGTTTCATTAGGAAGCCGTCCTTTTTTTGACAATAAAGATCGTCGATATAATAACCGATATAATTACAAAAGTGCAAAATATAACGGAAATAAAAAAGATCTTATATCGAAAATTGAAATTACGCTTCAAAGTAAATCTACTGTATAATATATGAAATCTAATTTTAAGAATTTAGGTCCTTTATTAAACGAAACTCGAACATCTGAAGTTTGCGCTCTCTGCAATAATTTCATTTATAAACGTGTTTATTTTGATGAAAACTCTAAAGAGAAAAGAAAAACCATATTTGTATGCAAAAATTGTTTAAGTAATGAACATTAGATTAGTTAAAGAAATGTTTAACTATTTTCTTGGTTTAATTGCTTCTTTTGCTTTCTTTTTTCAAGAAGTTTTGTCCAATCAAAAGCCATGATAAAAAACATAACAGAGATTGTTGCTAATAACATGAT
>JBHLOJ010000069.1:2925-10510 GCA_048940605.1 Promethearchaeota archaeon | reverse complement strand
TTTCTTTTTTCAAGAAGTTTTGTCCAATCAAAAGCCATGATAAAAAACATAACAGAGATTGTTGCTAATAACATGATAGCTTCTGTAATAATACTAGATACACTATTGGATTCAATTCCTTGAGCTGTAAACCCAATTGCTATAAGAATTGGCCAACAACAATAAAAAAATATAGTAAAGCTCTTACCTAACCATCCTGGAAGGATAGATTTCCAAAAAGGATATTTTATCATTCCTAATGGTATAAATAGAATATCATCAGGTAATGGTGTTAAAGCAAAAAGAAAAATATAGAATGGAGTACGTTTCTGATTTTCTAAAACTAATTTTCCAAATCCATCTACATTATTTAATAAATCAGAATGTCGTTCTTCTGCAATTCTTTTTGTACCATACCCCACAGTATAACCCGTAAATTCCCCTAAGGCACTACCAAAACCACCAACAAGTGTAATACCTATAATTTCAAGCCAAAAACCTCCAGATCCTAATGTTTGGTTAACAGTAAGTCCACTAGCAATATATTTTCCCAATATTGAATTTGAAAGTGAAAAAATAACAAAAGGAAAAGGTATAGGAAAACCTATTGAGGCAGAACCTAAAAAACATATTACGAAAGAGATTAGAAGAGCCCAATAATAATTTCTTCCCTCAGTTATAATTGTTAGGTTTTCTCTTAGGTTTATTATTGAGTTTTGTATTTCTGGGATAAACAGAAATAGGAAAATATAAATAATGATAATTAAATAGAAGCTTGTGAATACAATGGTTAATTTCTTCGGAACAGCCATAATTCTAAGACTTTTTAGATATTTTCATATTCAATCCATTTCTTGCTTCTAATAATAGTGCAAGATTTGAAGTTATTTTTCCCACTTTATTCACTTTATTTGGCATTTGCATTTCTTCTAAAATGATTATTAACTCATCAGTTTTGGGATTATAGATAATATCTCCTTTCTCTACTTCTCTTATTGACTTTGGATTTGATCCTTTATAAATTCCTAATCCTGGGAGTGTCCAGTATTTCTTTGAACCGAAACTAAATCTGCCCCTTAGATTAATTGGTATTTTTTCGATTATCGCATCTGCACACAGTGGAGCGATATGTCTTATAATTTGTCCTTCTAAGCTGCCAATCCTAAATATTTCTAATTTTATTAGTATTATACCTTTATCACTATTCATATTTTATAAATAAAGTAAATCCAGATATTTATATTATTTTAAAGTAATACACTAATTTTTACATATAAAAACCTAATGAATTATTAATTTATTTAATAACAAGATTTAAATAGTACTTTTATCATATATTGAGTTGAAGAGGATGATAGGTTAGCATTGGAATTAGATACGGTTAAAACACCGAATTTATTATTTGCTTTAAAGAAACTGATTCCTTTTTACGAGATTTTTTTTGACACCTAATGATTTAATAATATAACAGTTTATTTCAATTGATTATTTCCCATATGTTCCTTAAATGCTTAATACGAAACTACAGAAAGGTTAACATTCGAATAAGTTCTGTCAATAATTCTTCAAAATTAGCATATTGGAGCAAAATCATAAGTTCTTCATTTAATCCATCGTTGAATATGTACATGCATTATCGATGACACATTAATACTCTGAGGATTGAGTACTGATTGAGTTGTGTTAAAATTATATTCACGAGACAATGAAACAATGAGAGACATGGATTTAAATGAGAAATTTTATAAGATAGGAGCTTTGATTACATGTTGTTTCATTGGATTTCGATTCTTTTTATTCCTTTGAATCAAAGCATAATCGGAGATCCTATTGTCCTTTTCCCTTTTTTTTTTGGTTTAAACTCAAAATATCTGATTTTATATCAATATCAATAAATTTGTAATGAAGATCAATGGGAACTCCATAAAGTATGTTCTCTTGCTTAATAATATAATTAAGTGCTTCTCTAATTGTTGTTACTAAAATTTTTCTTTCAATCTTCATGATTTTCTTAATCATTTTATAATTAAAAACAAATAATGGTACAATTAGATTAATCTCTTCGTTGTTATTAATGCCCATCAGTTTTTTTTGTTTTAATTCTTTAACTATTATTTCATGTGTAGTTGTCTCTTCAATTTCTGCAATTGAAATTAAATTATGAGTATTAATTTGAGTTTTTAGGTTCAGTGCTTTCATTTTCTGGTAAAACAATATTGATTTATTACTGTTGTTTAGGATAACCCGAATAATTTCTTTAAGTAAAATTGATTCATAGTAAGTATCTCCAGGAAAAATTAGATATATGTTATCTTTTCTTAGAATAGACTTTTTGTTGGTTATAGAAAGAAAAGAATATAGTGGTCCCTTTTTATAATTATTTCCAGAGTTAATTAATAATAATTTGTTTTCAAGAGATTTGTCTTTTATTTTAAGGGAAACGACGTATTTTTCTATCTTCCCTCTTAGATGCCCTGTTATAATAATAACTTTAGCTATATCTAATTGAATTAAATCGTTAATTAAATGAGAGAGAATTGGTTTATCATATATTTCAATTAATGGTTTGGGTATGTTAGGAATAAAATCACTAATCCGAGTTCCTTCACCGGCACATAATATTATCGATATTAACTTTTCTATTATATTATTCTTTGGTAGTGACAATTTTATTTCCATCCATGTCCAATACAATTGTATGTTCTTCTTGAGCTACAGGTTCTTTACTTCTTTCTATTAAAATAGGATATTCATCCAAAATCTTTCTTCCTTTAAATATTTCAATAATTCTCTTAATTTTTTCTTTTGGAATAAGATTATTATTTACTATCCAGCGAGGAGAAAAAGGAAGATTCCTGAAATTCTTCTCGATTTTATTCATGTATCCTTGTTGTTCATATGGCATATTTTTTGTAACTCTTTTTACATATCGAAATATATATGCATACCTCCCATTTTCAACCTTTCCTACACCAGATGTGGCAAATGGTTCACAAGCGTAGGCATCCCCAGGTTTCAATTCTTCATTATGCATTTTTTCTTTATAATTTGGAATAAATGGTCCTGCATGCAAATTATATTGCTTTAACTCATGACCGCCTAGATTTGTTATTGGTCTCAAACCCCTATTTATAATTTTCTGCGCAATTACTTCACCTAATTCATATAATTTAATTCCAGGATTGAATAATTCAATAGCAGCTTCAAGAGCTTCTCTTGCAGCATCAATGTAATTTTGAAGTTTAGGATCTTCATCTAAATTAATAGTAAAAGCAGAATCTGCAATATATCCATTAAAATGAGCACCAATATCAATTTTTAATAAACCTTTTTCAGGAATAATTGTTACATCATCAATTTCTGGACTATAATGTGCAGCAATCTCATTTAAAGACATATTAATTGGAAAAGATAATCCGCATCCAGTCTTAATAATTTCTGCTTCACATCTGTTTGCTATCTCTAAGAATGACATTCCAGGATTAATGATTCTTCTGGCTAATTTTTTTGCAGCAATAACTCCCTTTCCAGCCTGAATATAATCTTGAATATAATTTTCGCTCATATATTTCAAGTCTCTATTTTTAATTGAATTAAATTAAGGCTCTAGACGATCCGGGGTTCTAGGATACATGACCACTTCTCGAATATCATCTAAACCACATATCATAGTTAGCCATCGATCAATACCTAATCCAAATCCAGCATGGGGGGGCATTCCATAATCGAATGATCTAAGGTGTGATTCAAAAGAAACAGGATTAAGACCTTTTGATTCCAAGGCATTCTCTAATTGTATTTTATTATGAACCCTAGTTCCTCCCGATGTTAGTTCCAACATTCCTTTTTGTAAATCAAAGGATTCACTGTATTTAGGATCTTTTGAAGGCATAATGTAAAATGGTTTAATTGCCATTGGCCAATGAGTTATATAATAATATTCTGGTAATTCTTTTCCTAATTTTCTATAAGCTTCAGTTGAAGGATCTTCTCCAAACTCAAGGGCAAATCCAAACTTGTTATTAATTAGATCAAGAATTTCTTCATATTTATATCTTGGAAATGGCAATTCAGGTAGAGTTGTTTTTTCTTCCATTTTTAGAAATTTCAACTCTTTCATATTATTTTCTCTGATATCCTTAAGGACTTGATAAACCAAATCCTCTAACAATTTTAAGATATCATCCATAGTTACAAATGCCATCTCTACATCTAGCGTAAAGATTTCACATATGTGTCTTTTCGTCCGACTTTTTTCAGCTCTAAAACAATCACTTATTTCAAAAACCCTTTCATAAACTCCACTAAGTTGTTCTTTATATAGTTGAGCAGATTGTGTTAAAAAAGCTTCTCTTTCAAAGTACATAATAGGAAACAATTCAGTACCTCCTTCTGTGGCAGATCCTATAATTTTGGGCGTACTTATCTCTGTAAAAGCTCTTTCAAATAAAAAACGCCTAACAGATTTGAGCAGTTCACCTCTAATCTCAAAAATAGCTTGATTTCTAAGGGATCTTAAATCTAGTGCTCTATGGTTTAATCTAAGATCCAATTCTGAAATTGTTTCTCCTGTCATATCAATAGGTAATTTATCAGGTGTTTTATTCAAGATTTTTAAATCAGAAGGTATTATTTCAATTCCCCCTGGAGCGGCATCAAACGCTTTTACTTTTCCCTTTACCATTAAGCAATATTGATAACCTACCTTAGCTTTGTCAAATATGTCATCAGATATTGTACCCTTTTTTAGGGTAATTTGCCGCTCTCCGTATTTATCTTGAAGTGAAAGAAATTTCAGACCACCAAGGTCTCGATAATTTCGGACCCAGCCACCTAAAATGACTTCTTTTCCTACTAATTCAGGCGTAATATCTCTTGTGAAATGAGTTTTTCTCCAATCTCCTAACTCATCGAGCATTTATTTGTTTCAACTTATTGATATTAATCTTAAATATAAAATAGAAAATTAAAGTAAAAATATAATTTTTCCCTTCTTATCTTTATTTATGGTAAATTTGAAATGGAAAGGTAAAGAAGACAATAAAGAAATTCATTTGAAAAAATTCACTACTCCACCTTTTCATGTTCTTGACAGTTATAACCTACAAGATTTTAATAGAAAGTCAGACGAGAGATGGCAAAACCTACTTTTTTGGGGGGAAAATCAAGCGATAATGAATTCATTATTAATTTCCCTCGAAAATAAAATATCTCTTATATATATTGATCCCCCATTTGCAACAGGAGGGGATTTTAATCTTAAAGTTCATATAGGTGAAGAAGGTAAATATATTGATGATATAGCTTATAATGATAAATGGGAAGAGGGATTAGATTCATATTTATCATTTTTATATCAAAGACTCGTTATTATGAAACGATTATTAGCTCATAATGGTTCAATTTACGTTCATTTAGATTGGCACATCTCTCATTATGTAAAGATAATACTAGATGAAATTTTTGGGATTGAGAATTTTAGAAATGAAATAATTTGGGCATATCCTGCTGCATCTGCTAAAACGAGACGCTTTTTTATTAGATCTTATGATGCAATCTTTTTTTATTCAAAATCAAATAATTACGTTTTTAATGATGACCCAAATATATATATGGAATATTCAAATCGTGTTAAAAATGCCTTAAAGAAAGATGAGCAAGGCATATTTTATTATAGAGGAGGAAGTCATAATGGAAAGAAGTTATCTCGAAAGGTTTATGTCGTACAGGAGGGAATTTTTCCTAGAGATGTATGGAATGATATTCCTTATATAAGGGCCAATACCTCAGAGTATCAAGGTTTCTCTACACAAAAACCAGAGCGTCTACTAAAAAGGATAATTTTAGCATCAACAAACGAAAAAGATTTAATAGCTGATTTCTTTTGTGGTTCAGGTACCACTCTAGCAGTAGCAGAGAAATTAGGACGATGTTGGATTGGATGTGATATAAATAGATATGCTATTCATATGTCAAGAAAGCGAATACTTAGTATAAATAATAGCAACGATATCTTAAATTGGAAAAAGAAATACAATAAAATAGCTCATCCCTTTAAAATTCTTTCACTGGAAAAAGAATTTGAACCACAAGTGGTTTCCAAGGAATTTTTAAAAAAAACAGCTCAAATTGAACCAAGCTCCTTAATTCATGGATCTCGGGATTTTAGCATTCAAATACACCAAAATCATAATTCTATAATAATTGAACTTATTAATTATAAAACATCTTATCTTGATTTAATCTCAAGAGAAATTAGAGATAACATCACATCTTTTTCAGACTGGATTGATTATTGGGCTATAGATTATGATTTTAAAAATGATATCTTCAATAATACATGGACTTCTTTTAGAACCCCAAAAAATAGAGAATTAGCATTAAAATCTAAGTCATATCTTTATAAAAAACCAGGAAAATATAAATTATCAATCAAAGTAATTGATATTTTAGGAATTGAAACTCAAAAATCATATAATATTATAATATAAATTCATTTCAGCAATTCTCTTAATAACATTGTAGCATAGGTTCCTTTTCGAAGTGAAAATTCAATTTTTAATTTCTTTTTACCGGGATAATACTCATCATCCGTGAGTTCAAGCAATTTCAAATTATTAGGTTTAACTGTCATGGCTCTAATTGAACCTTTGAACTCGCTTTCATCGATGAATTTACTATGGAATATATTTTCCTCTATATGATCTAATTTGGCAATTTCTTTAAAAATAATTTTCATTGCGGGATATTCATCTAAAATTGTGTTTTTCCCAATAAGAGGTAAGACTATTGAAGCTCGATTTAATTTTAAAGCTTTTTTTAAATATTTGTCATATAAACCCCCAAAAATGTATTTAACTTCAGTAATATTTCCATTATAATCATCTAGGATGCATATTACATCTCCTTTAACTGGTTTAAATAAGGGAATACCTTTCTTTATTCTTAAGGAGAGCATTCTATTGAATAAATATGATTGAAATGAGCTAATTAATAATCGAATCAAATCAATTGGCAATGTATTTATAGCTCCTTGATAGTCATTCCCCTTTTCTATTAAGTATTGAAGCATATTTCTCTCGTATCCTAAAATTTTGGGAAAGTTATTATAAGCTCTTTCTAAATTTCCATTCTTCCTGAAATCACTTCTAACCTTTCTCGAATCACTAGGTTCAGTAGAATAAGTTGTTGATACATATTCTTTGAAAGCGTTTTCATACTCACCCTTTAATAGAAAGCGACCTATAATATGAGAATTAGGTCTATAATTCCCAAATCTCTGTAACCCAAAATAGTTGGGGAAACCAAAGTCTCTCAAAAATTTAAGATTTTTTTCTACATCGTGTTTGAGTTCTTTAATATCATCGAGGTTCCTAATTGTTATTGTGAAACTATTGCCTAAATGGCTCCCTAGTTTGACTGGCTTTTTTGTTGGATAGACATTTCTAATGAATATATCTCTTAATTTTAGTTTTTTTAATTTTTCAATATAATTTCCTTTTACAGACACCTTTTGGACTGAAATTGCTTGTTTATCTTTTAACCCGGAGTAACTAAATATATTATATGGGATCTTGAGAGCATTACTAATTTTCTTGACTGCTTC
>JBHLOJ010000069.1:0-2825 GCA_048940605.1 Promethearchaeota archaeon | reverse complement strand
GATCTGAAGCTGAAACACTTGCATGACATGATTGAGCACACTTTTTTCCTGTACTCATTTTTAGATCTGTTCTAATTAAAATTACCTGTTTATATTCTTCCAAATTAGTTCTATTAAATATTAAGAATATAGTTAATTAAATTTTATTGATTATTATTGAAACTCCACTCGAATTACATTACCAGTTAATTCAAAAATCAATTGCTCAAGTTCTTCTTTAGTAAACAAAAGCTTCTCTTTATCATCTTCCCACAACACAGCTCTAAATTGAATATCACCAGTTGCTAGGAATATTTCATTTAAAGAAACTAATTTATATGGATTGATTAATGCTTCTACTATAGGTCGAGGTTTATTAGTTTTTTCAACTATTATTATCTCGTCAACTTCATAAGTCTCTTTTATCCAGTCTAAAAATTTAGATGTAATTTTCAATTTATCTTTTTTCCCTATTACAAGGATTATGAGATCTTCATAATCAATTGCTTTATAAAAAGATACATCTTTTAAAAATGCGAAATCCTCATTGTTCTCTTCTAACTCTAAAAAATCTTTTGCTAAATCAATCTCGAATTCTGTTATTTCACCCGCATCAAGCCTAGTTTGACAATTATTACATAAAAAACCAGATTTTATGCAAGTCAAATCTGCGGGAAGAACTTTCATAATATTTAAACTCGGGAGAATATTTCGATTTTAATAGTAATCTAAATAAAAGCTTTAGTAGACCTTTTGTAATTGGGATCTATTAAAAATATTTAATTAATTTTATGATAAAGATTCTTAATCTCTTCCTTAAAATATGATCACTTCTGATAGATCCTATCATTATAACTTAATAGAGACAATAAAACACTATTATATTTTCACTGAAAGTATCCTATCTATCTCATCTTCAATCATAGATATTTCTCTAAGAGCTTGTCTAAATTCTACCTTAGATACCTTATCTCTATTTAACAATATTTTAGCAATTGCTTTATATTTCTCAATAGTTTCTAAATCAGCGAAATTTTTGAGTTTTAAACAAAAAGAATATAGGTAGGAGTAAGTTTCTGCGTATTTTGAATATTCTAAAGACTCTTTTACCATATCTAAATAATATTGTAATCTAAGTCTCCTATCTTTAATTTCATCTCTAAGAGATTTTGCTTCTGTTTGATATTCAATAAATTTTTCATCATCTCGAAGTTTTTCTGAAATTTCAATTAATTTCATAGAGATTTCGTATTTTTTGAGAAAATTTTCCTCAACTACATACTTATCTGTAAATTCTTCTTTTTCTTCTAATAAATTCTCTCTTAGTTGTTCGGAAAGTGCTCCTTTTTGTTCCCAAATTGATTTTAAAATAGAACTTTGATTATTAGTTATGGAAGATTCAGAAATCAACTTCTTATTAGATAAAATTAACTGGATGATTTTCAAATCAAACATCTCAAGTTTTTCCGGTTCTTGATCCCAATTAGTAAACAAGTCTTCATGATCCATTATAATCTTGATGATTTTAGGGATCAGTTTCTGGGCTTCTTTTATATCTTCACTATCAATTATAATTACTAAGTCAGAAGTAACTTCATTTATCCTTGAAATAAGAACAAGATAATCACCTAATTCAATTGTGCTTAATGATTCTGTGCTACTCTCAGTTAATTCAGATACAAAAGTTTGAAGAGCAGAAAAAAAAGAGCTAAACATCTCCATTTTTTCATCGCTTTGGAAATTTTTGTTATATAACAATTTCTTTGTATTACTCTGGAAAATATAAAGTGATTGAATCATGCTCAGAATAACGTTATATTAGATTTTAAATTTGTAATAATTCTAATTAAAACCTTTATTTACACTATCTAATTATAAAAATTTATAATTATCTTTTTCAAAAAAGGGAAGAAGAAATTTATTTTACCAAAATATGAATTTCTTAAATAAAAAGTATAAAAATTAGCTTAAGAAAGTAGATTTCATATATTATAATTCTATTATATCGCAGCTTATATTCCTCAGAAGTCTCTCAGCAGTTATTGGATCAGTCTTAAATGTATATAATATTTTTTTAGTTCTCAACTTCAATTTAACTTGTTCTTTTAAGCGTTTAACTCTACAATGAACAGCATACTCTGATAACTCTATAAATTTATCTTCATCAAAAATTTCTCTAGGCATAAAAACTCATCTAAGCTTCGATAATGTTATTGTTGAATAGATCTATTTATTATAGAATTTTAATTTTATCATATTCTACAATATTTTAAACAAAAATTTTATTTTGTATTGTGTGTTTTTGAAATTATTCTTATATTTATTATTAAGTTAGATCTTAAGAAGCTAAATGAAAAGGAATACTGAAATAAAATGCCGATTGATGATCCTGCTAAACGAAGAATTGCCCGATATCATTTATTGGAGAAAAGTGTCTGCCGTAAATGTGGTGCTTTAAATCCAGTTAAAGCTAAGAAATGTAGACGATGTTTTAGTAAAGATTTAAGACCAAAAAGAAGAGAACTAACAAAATAAATTAATAATTATAGAACTGCTGGTTTTTATTTATTGTGTATTATCCTATATCAATCAAATACATAGTACTGATATTTTTTGCCTAAACCTTTTTATAGGATGAAAGAAATTGTATCTTACTCGAAATCTAATTACAATTTTGTTTTATAAATTTCTTTAAAAGGTGAAAATAATATGACATTTGTGATGGTAACAGCTTTATATCCACTTCATCAAGCCGAAAAAATAGGAAAAGCTTTTGTAGAAGGAAAAGCTCCAGAAACAGCAGATTTCGTGAAAAGAATTAATATCTTCGTGGTGGCTGATTTTGA
>JBHLOJ010000068.1:1373-18176 GCA_048940605.1 Promethearchaeota archaeon | reverse complement strand
CTTCCTATTATTTATTAAAGTATAATCTAAATCGAAACTTATGACAATTTTTTCTCTTTCTGGCATTATTAATTATTGAATTGAGTAGATTGGTTTTAATTGTTTAAGTTTTTAATTCGCTCCAACACTATTCTACAAAAAAGTCTACTTATCTAAGTTTGAATCCTTTAAATAGCTTTAACAGAAACATAATTTCTTCAGAACTCTCAATCAATCTTCTTAAAGGGAATGGAAAATTATTTAACTCGACTTCATAACCCTTAGATACCTGTTCGATCATTATTTTTATTATTTCTTTATATTTATTAACTGTTGGACCTTCATATTCAATTTCCGATATTACTTTCCATCCTTTTTCTAATTTCCCATTTAAAATGCATGATATGGAGGCTAAGACATAACTGAGTACAATGTGAGAATATCCAATTTTCTTTAAATTGGCAGCTCGATAATAGTACCGATAAACATTATTAACCATCTCACGTAGAAGAAAGTCTTTAGCAGTATCAAGTTGTTCATAAAATTTTATACTCTCCAAAATCAGAGTTGCAGCTGTAAAAAATTCTTTATTTTTTAAACCTTCTTCGGCAATTTTATTTAATCCCCTAATTATTTGATTAAATATACCAAACCGATTATATTTTAAATGCCCTTCAATTGCAATATCATAAGCATTTAAATAACTTTCTGTGGATTCATTTATACTCCCTATCTTCCAAAAATTATCTCCAGCTTTTACAAAATGCTTATAAGCCATTTCTAAATTTTTCAATTCCTTAAATACATTAGCACCATCGAAAAAATTCATCGCTGCTTGACTAAAATCTTCTAATTTCTCTGAAAAGTTTCCTGCTAATAAAAAACATGAAGCACACTCAATTAAATTATTCTCAATCTCCCGATAACATAATCCAGCACCCCGGTAATATCTGGCGATTTTAAGATAGTTTTCTGCTTTTTTTTCAAGCTTTTCTGCCAAATCTATATAAGCTCCAGCTTCTCTTTTAGAGTAACTTATATATTGCTCTTCTTCATCTAAAATCTTATGGAGTTTTTTCAATACCTGATATATTTGAGCTAATGCTAAGCTTTCATTCTTCTCCTCTAATGTGGTTGCTAAATCTGAAAAAAACTCTACTCCATCTAAAATTAATTCCTGAGCTGTGCTATAATCATCTAATTCCTCATAACAAGCACTTATTTGTTGATAGGAAAACGATAACATATCATAAAAATGATGAAGCTTCGAGATTTTGATTACTTTTTCGTAATATTTAATAGCATTTTTAAAATCAGAAGATTTCCAATACAATTCAGCTATATTTTGGTAATTTTGGGCAAGTTTCCTTGTCTCATCAAATTCTTTTAAAAGTGTACTTTCTTGTTTTAGGAACTTAATACTATTTAAAATATTTTTTTTTTCTGAAAGTGTATCTTGAAATTTCTCGAGAAAAATTTCAGCAATTCTTAAATACAACTCAGCAACTTCATGTAGTTTCGCTTGCAATTTATAGTCAATAATCTGTTTTCTATATAAATTTATAATATGGGTATATAAATCGAGTGCTTCTGAATAGTCAAGGTCTTCAATTATTTCTGCTACAGAATATAAAAATTCTCCTGCTTCAAAATATTCTCCAGATTGGGAAATTTCATTAGAAAAATTCATTGATGCTGAAATAACTTCTTTTATTGATTTATTTCGCTCAACGGGATCATCTATCTTTTTAATTATTGACTCAGATGCTCTGATTTTTTCTAAAAACTCTACATAATCAATGAATTCTTCTTCGATAATCTTATAATCTCCTCAGAAAAAAATAACAACTATATAAGGAAATTAAATAGAAAATAAAAAATTTAGGGATTTTGAGTCTCATATTGATATTAAATCCCCATTAATTATGTAATCATAATAATATAGGACAAATTTTACTAAGGAAATAATATTAAATATGATCAAGATTATAATATAAATAATTACAAAATAGGTGTTTTTAATAAATGAAACAAATTAATGAATTATTAGAGACCGGATTGTATGAGACGTTTAGCCCCGAGAGATCTATGACTGTAGCAGATCTACTAATAGAATTAAATCTTGAAGGAAAATACTTCGGAATTTTAGTCGATGGAAAGAAAGCAGATCCAGAAACTAAGATTAATGAGAAATCGGAAGTTATAATTCTCCCACATATAGCCGGGGGCTAATAGAAAAAAATTTAAAGTTTTTTTTGCTCTCTCTTTTTTTATATATAGGAATCTTTAGGATAAATTATTTTAGCTCAATTTTAAGTAGGTCTTCGGCTAAAATAGTATTAGGAAAAATTTCTCTTGCTTCTTTAAGAAGTTTTATCGCATCTTCTTGATATCTAGATGATATATGTGTCAATATTAATTGCTTTGCATTCATTTCTTTAGCATCAAGTGCTGCATCAATAGAAGTCGAATGTTTTTTTTCTAGGGCAGTATCAGCTAACTTTTTGGCAAATGTTGCCTCATGAACTAAAATATCAGAATTTTTTCCTAGTTCAATTAAAGATTTGCCTGGTATTAAATCTCCAGAATAAGTTATTTTCCTTCCTGGCTTTTTTGGTCCAATTATCCCTTCTTTTACAGGATCGATCTTTTTTCCCTGATGTTTTACAATTTTTCCTTCCTGTAATTTCTTCCAAAGAGGACTTTCGGGAATTCCTAATGCTTTTACTCTTTCAGGATCAAATTTACCAAAACGGGGTTTTTCAATAAACGCATAAGCATAAGTTATTACAGAATGCTCAACAAGAGTATATTTCATAATATAATATTTGGAATCATAAATTATGTTATCCTGAATCTTGATTTTATTCCTTGGTTCTTCAGAATCTAATCCTTCAAATTCAATTAATTCCTCAGTTAAATAATCTATTTCATAAATCTTAATTGGATAATTAGCTTTTAGACCTAGGATTTTTTTATGAAGGAATAAATATAAAAAGAGATTTCTAGGACCAAAAATCACGATAGGGGCTGTTCGATCATTTAAACTTAAACGAAATAAAAATCCTGGCAATCCAATGATGTGGTCTCCATGAAAATGGGATATAAAAATCATTAAAGGTTTATTAAATTTTAATCCTGCCTCAGCAAATCGGCGTTGGAAATCTTCGCCACAATCAAATAAGAGGATTTTATTTCTATACCTAATTGCCATTGAAGACAAATTGCGTTCTCTTGTAGGTGTAGCTGCGGAACTTCCTAAAATATGCAATGTGAGCGCCATAATTAGATTAACCAATTAAAATATTTAAAATAACCTTCTCTTGATTAAAAATAACAACAAAATTAATTAATTTTCTAATATTGAATGAGTAAAAAAGGTTAAAAGCAATTATTTTTTTCTTAATTGAGCAATTTTCATCCTTTGTTCAATATTTTGTTTTTGTAAGTCATCGATAATACTTTTAAGCTCCCTCAATCTTAGAGTTAAATGAGGATCCTCTTGAGTTTGAGCTGGTGTTCGAGTAGTGTGGCGTTCGATTTGTTTTTGTAAGTCATTAAGTTTTTGATCTCTTGATTTTAATTGGTTTTCTAATTGTCTATATCTTTTTTTAATTTGCATTGCTTCGTTTTTTATTGTGTCGATTTCCCCATCTTTAGCCTCTAATTGCTTCTGTAAGAACATCACCATCTCTCTTTGCATTTTCAATTTACCTTCAATTTCTTTTTGAGATCCACTGGTTTCAGATAAAGCTCCAGTTTTGTATTTCTTAAGTTCCTCCTGGAGGGCCTTAACTTCCAATTTTGATTTGTTCAATTTGTTCTGTAAATCATCTTTTAACGTGTGAATTACTTCAGATGATGCCATATCAGCTTGATCTAAATCTGTGGTTTTGTCTCCTTCTTTAAAAGATTTTATTTTATTTTTTAACTTTTCAATTTCTTGATCCTTTTTATCTGGCTTTTTACTTTTTTTTTCAAATTTCAAAAGCTTTTGTTTTAAATCTATGATTTGTCTCTTTGATTTATTTAATTGTTTCTGAAGATCTTCAATTAATTTTTTCGTCATTGAATCACCACTTTCACTCTGGGAAGCAGAACTCAATTTAGTTATTTTTTGGTTTAATTCATTAATTTCTGATTTGTAAATTTCAATAGCATCATCTTTTTCTTTTAATTTATCATTAAATTCTGCCGATTCTTTAAGCTGATATTCCAACTTATTAATGAGTGATTTCTGTTTGTTTACTTTGTCCTGTAAATCTGCTACTAATACATTTAAAGGGGATTTTTCTCTGAATTCTTCTACTCTAATAACGGATGATTCTTTATAGGTAAGTTTAAATTTTTCAAATTCTTGTTGTAGTTGAGTATAGTCCTTTCTTAATTTACCCATAGCATTCTTTAGATCCCGAATATATTTTTCTTTCTCTTCAAGTTCATATGCAAATCTTGATTCTACGGCTTGTATTTTTTTACTCTTTGTTGTAGCTCCGTCTTCTAGTTCTTTTATAGCTTCTAATTCCATAATTGTGTCTTCATGTTGTTCGATGGCATCTTCAAGTTGTTCAATTTCAAGATCTTTTTGCTTTAATATCTGCTCTAATTCTCTGATTCTATTTTTTAATGCTTCTTCTGACATATTAAACTATTATCTATTTCTTGAGCATTAACTTATAAATAAAAATATAGATTTTAAAATTTAAGTCATTATTTTTTATAAAATTTTCTAATTTTCACAATAAGTTAAATATCCTTAATAAATTTCAAAGTCTTTTATGCTAAACTTATTGATTTTTCTCATAATAGGGAATAAGCTTAGAAAATTAAAAAATATGAAAGCAATTAATAGTATGGCAAAAACGGCAAAGGGGATGTATAATGGGGGTAAATATACACGACCAAAGATAACTATTGAATTAAGAATCATTCCTATACTTAAACTTATTAAAAGTGAAGGAATGATCACAAAAATAGATTCTAAGAAAAGAATTCTTTTTAGTGCGTTATTTCTAGTGCCCAAAGCTCTCATAATTAAGAAATCTCTTGCCTTTTCCATTATTCCGCTTTTTTGATAATTATAAAGTGATAATATACCAAGAATTGCCATAATAATCATTAAAAACATAGGGTATAATGATAAATTGAATAAGAAATTTAGATTTTTTCTAAAAACACTATCCATTTTCATATGTGCGAAGTCTATTCCCAAATTAGATTCAATAAAAATTTCTAAATCAGTTTTGATATTTTTATAGGAACCACTTTTTAATTTTAATAAAACAAGGTTAATTGTTTGATTTGAAAATAAGAGCTTATTCTGAAAAGACTCCAAACTTATGTAACCCGCATGTCCATTATAAAAACTATCGATAATTACACCAGTTATCTCATATATATAACTTTCATTACCCATATCTTTGATTTTAAGACTTTGTACTAAGGGTTTTTCAAAATAATTGTAAGCTAAACCGTCTCCAATAAACATTTCATAATCTAGGGAAGAATAATTTCCCTCAATCTCAAAATTTTGGATTATCTTACTTGTATTGACTCCAATAATAGGAATAATTTCTGTCCTATGCTTTCCATATGTTACATATTCTCCTTCAATAATAACAGTTTTGCTCATTTCTTCTGTGTCGCAAAAAGTTATTAATCTTTCATCAACTTTCTCGATATCATTTATAACTTCTTTGATATTGCTCACATTGTTGATATTGAATAAGTATTTTGTATCTGTAAAGTTAATATCTGTATGGTTAACGAAAACTCTTGGGTTTGAGAACATCTCATACATCAATGAATAATTTTGGATCACATCTTTATGACCGATTATTACAATGTTTTCTCCTTGCGATTTACGAATCCACTCTTCTGAGGATGTTCTTAAAACGATTGTACCTAATCCGAGTGTGAATATTATTAAACAAATTAATGAAAATACAATAATATATCTTTTAAACTCACCCTTTCTTCTTAGAGTATTAATAATTGACAATTTGATATTAATACCTAGTGAAGATAGCCATTTTGGGATAAATTTAATTTTTTTCGAAGCATCATAATCATGAGGAATATCTTTAGAAAACGTTTTTATTATCTTTTCCTTCCCTATTTTTCGTAAGGCATATCCAGATACAATAAATATCCCAAAAATACAAGAAAAAAATAGTATTGAAGTAAATAATATATCAATTTGAATTTTAATAGAAAAATAGAATGAATTTATTATTAAGCTAAATATTCCAAAGGAAAGTAGACCACATATTACACCTAAGAAGAATCCAATGAAAAAAATGATATAAACCTCGAGAAGATAAAAATTATATAATTTACGGGGTAAAGTGCCTAGAGCTTTCATTATTCCAATATCTCTTTTTTTATAAATAATATGAGTAGTAGAAATCGCAACTACTATAAAAACAGCCAATATCATTAATAAAATCTGGATTAAGGTAATGAATTGTTTATATACTGTACTTATACTCCCTGAGAAATAAAATTCATTTGAAAAATCAGATTGAATAAATAGATTTAAACCTAAAGAAGAAGTAAAATAGATTAAAAATTCTGTTATAGCAAAAACTAATGTAATGATTATTAAATAAGGAATTGTTTGATTCTTTTTACGATAAAAATCCTTTAATGCAAAATCTAAAGATGACATATGAGGCTTTAAAACTGGTTTCTTAATTTGATTGGTGTTTTTCTTCTACTATTTTCCCTTCATCAAATGAAATTATTTGATCTGCTAATTCTATTAAATCATTATCATGAGTAGCAATAATTACTGTTTTTTCGCTAGTTTTTAAATCCTTAAAAAGATCTCTAATAAATTGGCTTGTTTTTTTATCTAGATTGGCAGTGGGCTCATCAGCTAAAATCACAGGAGGATTATTTGCCATTGCTCTAGCAATAGCAACTCTTTGTTGTTCACCGGCAGATAGCTGAAAGGGTAAATGTTCTCGTCTATCACCTAATCTCATTTCTTTTAATAGTTTTACAGCACGATTTCTCTGTTCTTCAAATTTCATCCCAGAAAGATTCATAGGGAACATTACGTTTTCTTCTGCTGTGAGGGTACTGATTAAATTATAGTTTTGAAATATAAAACCTGAGTTTACTAACCGAAATAAAGTTAATGATTCTTGGTCCATGTCAGAAATCTTCACTCCTTGATTATAGATTGTTCCAGAATTGGGAGAATCTAAACCACCTATTAAATTTAATAATGTAGTCTTTCCAGCTCCACTTGGACCTTTAATAACTAAAAATTCATTTTCCATTATTTCTAATGAGACATTATCGACGGCCTTTACAATAAAATCTCCAATTTCATAATTTTTAACAACATTTTTGCAGGAAATTAATATACCTTGTTTCGTGAGTTCTTTTGCCAAATTACTTTCGTCAAATTCTGGATTTTCTTCTGTTAAATCTTTTTTCATTCTTTATTCGACGTTATTTAGTTCTACTCATAAATATATTCCCAAATCTGATAATAAAAACCTTGGTACTTACAGATGTTTGATAGGAATTATAAATATTTTAAAATTCAATGTAAAGAATTAATATTGTATTTTTATAATTTATGTCAGATTTTAAAATAAATTTAAATATTAAAGTATCATAAATAGTCTTGAGGGAAGATCGAGAAATAAAAAATATCCCCTATACATGTGTGAATTCCACCAAATGTGAGGAAATTTCCTAATTAAAATGGTAACTAAATAAATTTTGTTCTAAAATCTTAAACTTCCTTTTTAAGATTTTGATTTTTTCTCATCTCCCTCATACTTGTTCTTAACTCGTCAAATTGATTAGAGATTAACCTTCATTATCTTTATAATAAAATAAACTTTAAACGATTAATTTAATTACAAATTATAATTTTAAATGGGAATATTAAGGATTAAAAGTGTAAATCTTTATGGATTTTGAAAAATTAACTGAGCTCATAATTGAATTAGAAGTTGATGATATCGCTGATGCCGTAAAAGAAGCATTAAATGAAGATAAAGATCCTTTTGATATATTGAACGCTTTAACGAATGGAATGGATGAAGTAGGACGTCGTTATGAAGAAAAAGAGTATTATTTAACTGAACTTGTGCTAGCTGGTGAAACAATGAAAGAAGCATTTACTATTTTACGGCCTGCGTTAGCTGCAGTTGATACATCTTCAGATAAAGTAAAAATAATTCTAGCTACTGTTAAGGGAGATAACCATGATATTGGAAAGAATATCCTTGGTTCTCTTTTATTAAGTTCTGGTTTTGAACTTTATGATTTAGGTATGGATGTGGATGAAAACAAAATTGTCGAAAAGGTGAAAGACACTGGTGCATCAATCATCGCATTAAGTTCCTTGCTTACAATGACAGTAGAACAAATTAATGTTGTCCATGAAGCTTTAAAAACTGCTGGTCTTAGGGATAAGGTTAAATTAATAGTTGGTGGAGCTCCATTAAATGAGGAACTTGCTAAAAAGCTTGGAGCAGATGATTTTGCTGATGATGCAGTAGAAGGAGTAAAACATATCAAAGAATTAGCTGGAAAGTAAATTTTTCCTAAAAAACTATTTTTCTTTTTATTTTAATCACAGTCTTTCTTTTTTTAGACTGTTTTAATAATTAATTTATAGATTATAAGTTCCTTTTTTTAAGTGTTTTATATCTTGTTTATGATTATTATTGAAATTGATTAAAATATAATGAGAATATTTATACTATTTATTATTCGTTTATGTCATAAGAATCAATATAATAAAACTTGTCATTTGAATTTATATGGAGGATTAAATTTTGACTGAAAAGGAAATTAATTATGATGAAGAGTTGGACACTAGAGGTTTGTATTGTCCAGAACCACTCTTTGAAGTAAGAAATTTAAGTGAGAATCTTGAAGTTGGACAGTGTTTTAAAGTTCTAGCAGATGATCCTGCAGCTGAAGAAGATTTAAAGAGATGGGCAAAGAGGACAGACACTGAATTGGTTGAGTTTTTTAAGGATGGCGATGATTTAATATTTTATTTTAAGAAAAAAAAATGAAAATCGAGAGAAAAAAAAATGGGCGTTTATTTAGATTATCAAGCAGCGAAACCTGTTGATTCGAGGGTTATTTCAGAAATGACTATTTATTTAAATCAAAAGTTTGCTAATCCATCATCACTTCATTGTGAAGGGGATGAGGCAACTGATGCATTAAGTGAATTTAGACGTAAAGTAGCTGAATTTATCAATGCTCCAGATCCAGAGTCTATAATTTTCACATCAGGAGCTACAGAATCAAATAATCTTGCATTAATCGGTTACGCTATGAGAAACAAGAAGAAGGGCAATCATATAATCATTTCAGAGATAGAACATATTTCAATTTTAAATATTGCTAAATATTTAGAAAGGCAAGGATTTGAGGTCAGCAGAGTTCCTGTTGATCAATATGGAATAATAAGAATCGATAAACTGGAACGCTTAATTAATCAAAACACAATTTTGATATCTATCTCTACAGCAAGCAATGAAGTCGGATCGATTCAACCAATAAAAGAAATAAGTGAACTCGCAGTTAAAAACAACATTGCTTTTCATACTGATGCTGTTGCAAGTGAAAGTGTTATCCCAATAGATGTTCAAGAAACTCCAATTGATATGCTAACATTATCATCAAATGATATTTATGGTCCTAGAGGCGTAGGAGCTTTATACTTAAAAAAAGGAATACGAGTAAATCCGATAATCATCGGTGGAGGACAAGAAAGAGGATTCAGATCTGGCTCTGAAAATGTACCTGGAATTGTAGGATTTGGAAAAGCTGCGGAAATAATGAAAAATCAATTAAATGAAGAAGCATCTAGATTAAGAACATTAAGAGATAAGTTGATCAAAGGAATATTAGAGACTATTCCAAAGTCACATTTAAATGGTCATCCAGAAAAAAGACTTCCGCATAATGCTCACTTTAGGTTCGATTATATTGAAGGAGAATCATTAATACTTAGTCTAAAAGATGAAAGTATTGCTGCGGCTACTGGTTCAGCGTGTTCATCAAAAACTTTGGAAGCTTCCCATACTCTGATTGCTTTGGGCTTACTTCATGAAGAGGCTCATGGATCTCTGGTAATAACGTTAGGAAGAAACACAACAGAACAAGATATTGATGAATTATTGGATAAATTGCCTAGAATAGTAAAAAGATTAAGGTTATTATCTCCTTTGACTCCTCCAGATTTAATTAAAAAATATAATGAGGTGAATGAATAAAATGAAATCTACAGAGTATTCTGAAAAAGTTTTAGATCATTTTCGTAACCCCAGAAACATGGGAGAAATTGAGGAAGCAGATGGATTTGGACGCGTAGGCAATCCTGTTTGTGGAGATCTTATGTTTATGTATATTAAGGTCGGTAGAAACAATAGAGATGAGGAGATAATTGAAGATATTAAATTTAAAACTTTTGGTTGCGGTTCAGCGGTCGCCACATCTTCTATGATTACTGAAATGGCTAAAGGTCTAACATTAGATGAAGCCTACAAAATTACAAGACAGGATGTAGCTGATGAGCTAGAAGGCCTTCCACCGATTAAAATGCACTGCTCAAATCTTGCTGCAGATGCTTTAAGAGCCGCTATCGATAATTATAGATTAGGCTCTGAACCAGAAGTTGAAGTTGAAACAGCTTGCAAATTAGAGATAAACGTTATTCTAGGATTTGACGAATTCATTGGTAAAGGGGCATATAAGGAAATCCCCGAAAACCTTGAAGAATTTAGAGATAAAAGGGTTCTAATTGTAGACTCTGGTGACGAATCTTTAGAGCTTGCTTTAAAACTAACTAATTACACAGGAAGAGTTATTGTGTCTACAACTTCTAAAGTAATCCCAGGACGGGAAGCAATAGCTAAAAAATTAAAACAATCGGATGTGAAAATTCTTCAGCAATCTGAAATCGTTGAAGTAAAAGGAGAGCTAGATGAAGTGGAAAAAGCAGTTCTGCATGATTTTGATGAGGATGAAAATTACGAGTTGTTCTTAGACGCCGTAGTATATTTGGATTATAGAGGGTAAATCAAAATTTTATAATTTTTTAATATTTTCAGGATTTGAAAAGTCTTTATTTTTTCATCGATTCTAAGACATAGTCAGTTATATATTTGTTCTCCTTATCTGTTTGATTCTTATAATTCACATACCTAAAATTAAAAACACATAAAGGACAGGAGGATGCTATTTCTTTTGTTTCTATTTTGTTAAATAAATCTTTTCCGATATTAATACAAATACTACTATCAACCCCTCGTATTCCAGAACCTGCTCCGCAACATGGTGCTTCTATAGGATTAATAGATGTCTCTTTTACTTCCAATCCACACTTATTTAAAAGCATTCTAGGTTCTGTGAATAGAGGGCCATTCTTATATTTTCTTCCAAGTCGACATGGATCATGATAAGTAATTGTCTTATCCAAGGGTTTTAAATTGATCTTACCTTCTCTTTCCAAATTATAAATCACCTCAACAATATGTTTGACATTTAATTCGTAATCATCAAAATATTTCCTATAGATCTTGTCAAAAGCATATAAACAACCACCACACGTAACAATTAGGTTTTTTACCCCATTTCTCTTAAATAAATCAATATTTTCTCGAAATATTTTCTTTGCAAGTTTGATATCTCCTGCAGAATATACATATTCCCCACAGCAAGGTTCATTTTCTAAGATCTTAAAATCATACCCTGCAAGTTTCAAAATCTCATATGGAGCGCTTGCACTTTCTTTTACACGAAAGGATGACATACAACCTAAAAAAAGCAAGGTATCTGAGTTTTTCTCTTCAAAAATTTCTTCTGTTTTATAAGGTTCTAGCAACCAATCTAATCGCTCTTCTGGATTTCCTCCAACTGAATTGTCATTTTCAAGAATTCCTTTAATAATTTTTTTGTGAATTTCTAATGGAGCTTTATTTTGTTTAACTAATTTAATTTTTGAAGAATGAATGATATCTGCTATAGAAATAGATTGTTGGCATATTAAATCACATGATGCACATAAAGTACAGGTGTAAATGCCTAGAATTTCTTCATCATTTATACTCCTATTATTAAATATCTTTTCTGCAATTTTTAATCTCCCATTTGGAGATTTAAGTTCTTCTTTCGTGACTTTATATGTGTCACAAACCTCTAAACATGATTTACAATCTGTACAGGTTTGAATCTCATTTAATATATCCTTATCGTGCATTAATTCAGTCCAACCTTTAAGATATAATGATTTTTGAATATATAATAAAATAATAATTAATCTTTATAGTTTAAGGTCATCGAAAAAAATAAAGAAAATCGATGATTTGCTTTGATCATGAGGAATAACTTAGTCTCAGATGAAATAAAAGAAGCTTATATTAATCGATTTAACATAATGCAGAAGAATCGAAATACGCTTGAAGGAGATAAATTGTTTCTGTCCAAGGTAACTGCTGTTTCAGAACAATTAGATAATTTGCATGTAAAAGCGACTGTTGGGAATTTTGTAATTGAGAATGACGGACCTAAAGATTTAGGAGGATCAGGAACCATTCCAGGACCCATGCCAATGCTTCTAGCAAGTATGGCAAACTGTTTAGAAATAACAGCTCTACTATATCTTTCGCTGTCTAATTTGAAGGTAGATTCGATAAAAGTAAAAGTTGAAGCATTACATGATAAAAGAGCTGCGCTTAATCCAAATAAAGAGCCTTTGCCTGGTTTCTTTGATATTAAATATAATTGGTATATTATGACAGACGAAAATTTAAAAAAGGTCGATCGAGTTCTCCAAAAAGTAGAAGAAATATGTCCTGTAAAGGGAACTTTTAATAAACATCACAAATTCCAGAGAGAAATTCATTTGGTCAAATAAAGTTTATAGATCATAACAATTAGCTTTAAAAAAAATTCATAAGTGTTATATTATATAAGTTTTAGAAAAATTTTTAGAAACATAAATTTTGGTAAAAGAAATGAAGCGAGTAGTAATTATTGGTGGAGTTGCTGGTGGTGCTTCAGCAGCAGCGCGTTTAAGGCGATTAAAAGAAGATTTTGAAATTATAATGTTAGATAAAGGTCCATATGTTTCATTTGCAAATTGTGGACTTCCATATTATGTTGGAAATGTAATAAAAGATCGCGAATCCTTAGAATTGGTAACCCCTGAGACATTTCTTGAAAGGTTTAATATTGATGTTAGGGTAAACAACGAAGTAATGTCAATAAATAGAGAAAAAAAGAAGATCGATGTCAGAGATTTAAAAAGTAATGAAGAGTATAACCTTGAGTATGATTACCTAATCTTGGCAACTGGTTCGAAACCAATAGTTCCACCTTTCAAAGGTCTTGAAAATGTCCCACATTTTACTGTGTGGACAATTCCAGATGCTGTAAAAATAAGGCAATATGTTGAAGAATCACATATAAATAAAGCTGTTATCGTTGGAGGAGGATTTATTGGGTTAGAGATGGCTGAAAACTTAGTAGAGAAAGGTGTAAGAGTAAAAATAGTTGAAATGTTAGATCAGGTTATGCCCCCTATCGATAAAGAAATGGCGCAATTTATTCATCAAGAATTGATTTTAAATGGAGTATGTCTTGTTTTGGAAGATCCGGTCGACTCTTTTGGTAAAAATGAGGGCGATGAACCTTTTGTCAGAACTAAAAGTGGAAAAATAATCGAGACAGATTTAATTATTTTGTCCATAGGTATTAGACCTCAAAGTGAACTGGCTAAAAAAACTGGTTTAGAAATGTCAGAAAGAGGTTATGTGAAAGTTAATAAAAGAATGCAAACCTCTGATCCAAATATATATGCTGTAGGAGATGTTGTTCAACTTCAGCATTTTCAGTCTCAAAACCCGATTTCAATGGCTTTGGCAGGTCCCGCAAATAAACAAGGAAGAATAGCAGCCGACAACATTGCTGGAAGAAATTCAGAATATAATGGAGTATTAGGTGCTTCAGTTGTTAAAATTTTTGATGTAACTGTAGCTACTGTAGGATTAACTGAAAAACAATTGAAAAACTTGGATATCAAATATGATAAGATCTACATCCATCCAAACAATCATGCGGGATATTATCCTGGAGCAACTCCCATGGCTTTCAAACTAATATTTGAGGTTCCTTCTGGTAAAATTTTGGGTGCTCAAATAGTTGGAGGGCAAGGAAGTGAAAAAAGAATTGATGTGTTATCAACTATTATAAAAATGGGGGGGGATGTTTTTGATTTAGAAGAATTAGAACTGACTTATGCTCCACCCTATGGTTCAGCAAAAGATCCTGTTAACATGGCTGGATTTGTTGCAGCAAATTATCTCAAACAAGATATGCCCATTTGGCATTGGCATGATTATAGTACCATATCAAGTAATGGAGGGCTTTTATTAGATGTCAGAACTAAAGAAGAATTTGAAGCAAGAACTATAGAAGGCTCTGTAAATATACCCATTGAGGAACTAAGAAAACGATTGGATGAACTTTCAGTAGATAAACCTATTTATGTATACTGTGAAGTAGGTTATAGGAGTTATTTAGCATTAAGAATTCTTTTACAAAGTGGTTTTAAGGAAGTTTATGAACTAACGGGAGGATTTAAAATTTTTGAAATGGCAAATTCCACTACAGAAGAGATAATGGCTGCATGTGGAGGGTCAGAGAATGTAATTGAAGAATTTGTTCATGAAAAAGCTATTGAAAGTGAAGATTACGTAGAAGTTGATGCGTGTGGGCTTTCATGTCCAGGACCATTAAATGCGCTAATTAAAGGTCTTGAAGAACTACCAGAAAATAAGAAATTAAAAGTCTATGCTACAGATCCCGGATTTAAATCTAGTGTTGAGGCTTACTCTAAATTAAATGAAGCGGTAAAATTGTTATCTCTTGGAAAAGAAAAAGGAATGTTAGTTGCAACACTAGAAAAAATTCAACCTATTGAAGTTATCACTCCAGTTAGGAAGAAAACTAGAAAAGAATTACGTCCTCCTGATGCCCCTCCTGTGTCAAATATTAGTGCTGATGAACTTTTTGAAAGAATTGGTACTGACGATGAACCACCACTCATGATTGATGTGCGTACGCCACAAGAATATGAAGGACCAAATGGTTATATTAAAAATACTAAATTAATTCCTTTAGGAGAACTAATGAATAATCCAGATGTTATTAAGGATTATAAGGATGAGGAAATAATAGCAATCTGTCATTCCGGCTCTCGTTCTATGATGGCAGCTCAAATTCTAGCACGAGCAGGATTTAAGGATATTCGAAATTTAACGGGAGGAATGATGATGTGGCACAGGAAAGGATACCCCTCTGAACTAGAAAAAAAGGGCATGACAGAAACTTATTATTAATTAACCCTTCCTATTATTTTCTTTAAATTATAAATAAAAAAGTTAAAATTAAGCAGAAATAATTTAATCCCAAATGCATTAATATAAATCGAAATATCCAATTACAAAAATGAGGTAAAAAATATGAAAGAAACTGCTAAAAAATTATATACCGCTTATGTCGGCGAGAGTCAAGCTCGAAATCGTTATAATTACTTTTCTAAAATTGCCAAAAAGGAAGGTTTTGGGTTAGTTTCAAAAATTTTTGATGAAACATCAAATCAAGAGAAGGAACATGGTAGTTGGTTCTATAAAATGCTCCAACAACTCAAGGAAGAAGAAAAATTTGATGATATGAAAGTACTCCCTGATGCAGAATTTCCAACCACCCTTGGAACTACTATTGAAAATTTAAAATCAGCAATAAGGGGAGAAAATATGGAATGGCAGACGCTTTATCCTGATATAGTAAAAACTGCTGAAAAAGAAGGATATCCAAATATTGCTAAAAGAGTAAATGGTATTATAAGGGCAGAAAAACACCATGCAGAAAGATATGGGAAACTTCTAAAGCTAGTTGGTGATGATGCTTTCTTTAAACGAGGAAAGAAAGTAGTGTGGGTATGTATGGAATGCGGGTATGAAGTAGAAATGGATGAATTACCCGAAAGCTTCAAATGCCCAAGCTGTGACCATCCCCGAGCATACTACAGGAAGAAATGTGAAGATTTCTAAAAAATACAAACAAATTTTTAATTTAAAAACAAAATTTTTAAAAATTAAATTAGATGATTTAAAAAACAACAGAATAAGAATCTGTGAATAACCTATGAAACAAAAAGAAATTTATAAATGTAATGTGTGTGGGAAAGTAATTGAAATCCTTCACCCAGCTGCTCAAGACACTATTTGCTGTAATCAACCGATGGTTTTAATGGAAGAGAAAACAGAAGACTGGGCTAAAGAGAAGCATGTCCCGAAGATCACGATTGACGGGAATAAAGTCACCGTTGATGTTGGAATTTCTATGGGGACTCCACATCCTATGACAGAGGAACATTATATTATGTGGATTGAGTTGATCTGTAAAAACAACTGTTATAAACGCCAGATGTTATCCCCTGGGATGGAACCTAAAGCAACTTTTGTTGTTGCCGATACTAGTGGGTTAATCGCAAGGGAATACTGTAATATTCACGGTCTATGGAAAGGGACTGAATAAATTCACATTTTTTTTTATTTCTATTTTTTATTTTATAAATTTAAACATTTTACATGTTGTATATATATAAAAATTTATATTTTGAATATTTTAAAATAAGGAAATTTTAAGATGATTAAACGCAATAAATAATATCATAATCAAACTTTGTTTGTTGAAAGCAGTATGAATTTATTCTTACAGTTATTTGTAATATTTTGTTTTGCTATTGTCATTATTGCACTTTTTAGA
>JBHLOJ010000068.1:0-1273 GCA_048940605.1 Promethearchaeota archaeon | reverse complement strand
TTGAAAGCAGTATGAATTTATTCTTACAGTTATTTGTAATATTTTGTTTTGCTATTGTCATTATTGCACTTTTTAGAGAAAAAACAGATTTTTTAACATATAGTATAGCAGCAATGCTAGCGGCAGCCACTGCAACTTACCTTTTCTCCCCAGAATCTTTTTCTATTGATGAGTTTATCCTTGCAGTAGACTGGCCGGTTATTTTTTTCTTAATTTCATTGTTTACGATTGTAGTTATTCTGGAAGAACAGCTTATTTTTCAAGAGATAGCATTAAGAATTACCAAAAAATTCCACACAAACACTCGTCAGTTTTTTTGGGTGATTTGTTCAATTTCTACCTTAAGTGCAGCTTTTATTGAGGATGTCTCTGTAGCTATTATATTTATTCCCATGATTATTAGTACAAGTGAAAAGATGAGAATTAATCCTACTCCAATACTTCTTGGAATGACTATATGCATCAATCTTGCTGCAACTTTGACACCATTTGGTTCTGCCCAGAATATACTCATAGCTGACAAATTTAATCTTGCAACCAGCTGGTTTTTTACGAATTTATCAATTTATTTCATTTTAGGTACATTACTCACTTTATTCTTTTTAGATTATTTCGTTCTTAGAAAGCATCTAAATGAAATTTGGGTTCCACATTGTGAAGAGTATGATGAGCCTTTAGAGAATGAACACCTTGAAGAGCACGAGCTGATAATCTTAGAAGACTCAATTAATCCTAAAATTTTTTATCGTAATATTATTGCATTATTCATCTTTTTCATATTGTTAATGATTATTCCAAATATTCTGTTTGTAGGTCTTTTGGGAATGTTGATGTTCGTGTTTATTAACCCGCGTAGGAGTGAATCCGGTAAAAGAAAACCAGACATTTCTTATTATTTTACAAAGGTTGATTTTAAATTACCATTCTTTTTTATCTGTTTATTTGTCCTTATATTTTGTTTTGCAGAGGTAGGGCTTATTGAGATTATCTCAGATTTTGTAGTTAATATAACACCCAACAACATTTTCTTACTATGTGTGATGATATTAATCTCAACCTCTTTATTCTCAGCATTTCTAGATAATGTTCCAGTTACTGTTCTTTTTATACCGATAATAAATGTTTTAGTTGATCCCTTAGGACTTGGTTTTTCACAGATTCCCTTGTTAATAGCATTTATATTAGGAATAAATTTAGGAGGAAATTTCTTACCTCAGGGTAGTGCAGCAGATATGATGACACTTGATTTATCGACCAAATATTGTGTTGAAGG
>JBHLOJ010000067.1:0-18240 GCA_048940605.1 Promethearchaeota archaeon | reverse complement strand
TTCTAGTATGCGAGGAGGGAGAAGTCGTAACAAGGTAGCCGTAGGGGAACCTGCGGCTGGATCACCTCCTAATTTTTAATTTTTGAGAAATGAAATTTTTATAGGGAAGTTCTTATTAAACTTTCTTCTCTTGTTTTCTAAATACGGGCCTGTAGATCAGTGGAAGATCTTTAAAATGCTTATAGTATTTTAATCTTAAGCTTGACTTGCACTCAAGAGGTCACGGGTTCAATTCCCGTCAGGTCCACTATTTCTATATACATGTAGTATATACAAATATTCAAGATTTGAACCTATTTTAAGAGGTTTAAACTTTTTTGTACTTGAATATACCAATCATTTGCTCAATTAATCTATGCTCAGCCATTAGCTGACCTATTCAATTATTTAATTTTAAACACTTTCTCTATCAATAATAAAAAGATTTATTGAGACTACACTTTTTAACTGTTGAAGTGTATTTTTTAAAATTTTGAATTTCTAAAGAATTATTAATAATATAAAAATATTTATAGATTGAAATAATCTGGCTTTCTTGGTTAATTATTTTATAGTAAAAAAAATTCAATTATTTACCATATTTTTTATTCCATTCTGCTTGCTTTATTACTGGATCATCTCTTATCTTACACTTGCGATGGATGAGTTCTTGTCTTTTAAAAGCTTGATCGAGTAGATCATCTAATTCATTTTCAGAGTTTTTTTCTTTCTTTTCTGACATAATAAACATATTTTACTAAAGAGCTTCTTATAGATTCTAACCTTTCAGGAACTTCTTAAGTTAGACTTCCACCAAATTAAAAATTATTATTTCATTTATATGGACAATGTTTGGTTAAATGAATCCATTATTTTTATTAACTTCTATTATTGAATTTAAGTTTTACATTCCTTCTTTTTTTTAAAAATCAAGGTTATATTATTACTCATCATATCAATTTAAAACGATATGAGTTTAAAAAATAATTTTGAATTGAAAATGAGAAATTTTATAATTTCTTATTAAATATTCAATATTAATATGAAATTTTATAATTCACTTTTATTATCGATATTATTTCTGTTTCAGGCTATAGATGATGTTGAAATATATCGGTTTATCTTAGTCTTCTTCGGAATTATTTTACTAATTATAATCTTGGTTTATATCCTTTTAACTTCAAAACAAGAACAATGAAATCTTATTTTATTTTTTACTAGAAGTGACAATTTTTATTACATTTTTATCTTGTAGTTCATAATTCTCTCCTAATCTCTTTTTGGTTTTGGCATCAATACCAAACATAAAATTTTCTGCTATTTCACTATGGATTTTGTCTCGTACAAAATCTCTTAATCGTGTTCCTTTTTTAACTAGAAAGGCATCCGGTAGAACATTTCCCTTATTATCAGAAAATGTATTAACATCTGAAACAGGATAAACACAAATTTGATTACCTATATTATTAGAAGCATAATTTAATATATTTTGAACACCTGTACCTTCATATGGTATTAGAATTTTTTCTTTTATTTTATTTAGGGTTTCTAATTCTTGTGAAGTTAATTTTTGTTTTTGAATTATTTTAAAATCAATGGAACCAGGAATATAGGTAATGATCTTGTTTTCATGATATTCTCTTAACAAGTGTTCCGCTAACGCACTACAAGGGAGAATCGGTCCATTATATTTACTTTTTAATTCAATAAGGTTTTTTTCACTTATTTCTTTATCAATTTTATTTGCCACGATTAATATAGGTTTGGATATTATTCTTAAAGTCTCTGAGAATTTTAATATATCAAGATCGTTCCATATTGTTGGATTTTTGGTATCTAAATTTGAGTCTTTTAATGCCTGAATTATTTGTGTCTTATTTACACTCATTCCTGAGAGTCTTTCATACAACGCTTCTAGAACTTTTCTTTTTTCAGTTGATATACCTTTTGTAAATTTACTCCAATCTTCCCTCTCAATAATATCTTTAAACCATAAATTTATTTCATTTTCTAAAAATACAATATCCTCAAAAGGGTCGCTTTTACCCATCGAAACTATATTTCCAGACTTATCTAGAGATCCTGAAATATCAACAATATGTAAGAGTACATCTGCTTTAACTAAGTCGGTTAAGAATTTATTTCCTAAACCCTTTCCTTTATGAGCATCAGGGACTAAACCCGCAACATCTAACATATTAATTGGTATAAATCTAAAACCTTCTAAGCAAATTGAGTTTTTTGGATTGTCTTCAACGTTCAATTCTTTGCATATGCAATTTGTTCTTACATAAGCAACTCCTTTGTTAGGTTCAATTGTAGTAAAGGGTAATTCGCTAACCTTAGCATGTGTTAAACAAGTAGCGTTTAAAAATGTAGTTTTTCCACTACTAGGTTTTCCAATAATTCCTATAGTGAATGTCATATGTATATTGAATTTCTATTTCTTATAATTATTCCTTTTCATTTTGCATTCTATACAACTCATTTATATATTTCTCTAATTTCTCATATGACCTACTTTCTGAAAAAGAATTAGTAGTATTTTTTTCTGGTTTTTTTCCATTCCCTGATTCGTCTAAGTCATCCATAGTTTGTTTATTTTTTTTTTCCCGCTTAGGAGTTAGAACTTTTAATAAAAAAGAGTTAAATCTTTTAATAAAAGCAGCTAATTTTTTGAATTCAGAAGAACTAGACATATTTTTGATTTTAGAAGAAAAATTATAGTTTTCTTTTACTTTTTCTAAAATAATTTTATTGTTATTATATATTTCTGAAAAAGTAATTGACTCATTTTTAACATACGGGACTTTTAATAAAAATGGTTTTTTGATTGAATTCACTCTAATAATGCACTGCCCTTCTTCCAACATTGATAAATAATTCTTATTTTCAGATTCAAGATTTAATAATTCACACATTATATCTTTTTCTAAATGATTTTTAAATGTTAATACAATTCCATTATTTGCTAGTATCTCTTTACTTATATCTGGACGAGTTGCTAGTGTAATTAAACATTCTCCTGTCCCTCTTTGTAATAAAGCAATATCTTCCAAATATGTCGTTAACTTATTCTTTTTCATCAAATCTTGAGGAGCAAAATACTGAGCATCCTCAATGATCGTTAGATGTTTAATACCTTCAAAATATTTAGCCCCCCTCATTAAATTTATGTCCCAAAGATATTTTAAAATCATATTTAGAAAAAAAAGTGCATCTTCCTTTTCTCCTCCTAAACGAATAATCGAACTTAAGTCTAATATAATATTTCTTTTAAATAACTCTTGTATACTCATACTGTTATTTTCTTTAAATAACACCTTCAAAGGCCCTTTTGAAAATCTTCTAATTCGATTTTTAATGCTAATAAGCGTTTGGTTTAACATCGGTATACTAGTTTTATTTTCTCTTAAATATTCCTCACAAAAATAGTTGAATCCATTCCAACTCTGAAATTCTTTACTTTGACATACTTTTGTTAATATTTCAATTAACACTTTTTCCATTTGCGGAGAAAATTCAGCTTGATCATCCAGAAACTTTCCACTTTTTAAAATGTCAAAAATTCGTTCTGCGTGTATCATCGGGTTTGCTTTACCAGGATTAAAGATATTTATAGAAAAATTTTCACCAGGCCAACATATAAGAACATCTTCAATCTTATTTTGCAGAAAATGATATTCTCCTTTAAATTCGACTAGAAAAAATGGAATCTGAAATATTTTTGAAAAATTAATTAAAAAATTTTGGAGGAAATTGCTTTTACCTGTACCAGTTATCCCACATATGAACATGTGTTTTTCTAAATCTTTTAGAGACAAATAAAACTTACGCTTTCTCATTTTTCCTTTAATAAATCTTCCTATAGGAATTTCACCCTTTTTAAAACTCATATGTGAGGGTACTTCGAGATCTATTTTACTCTTATCAATTTGAAAAAAAATTAACAAGTATAACATAAGAGAGGAAAAATAAAAAATATTAGATATATTAAATAAGAGTGTTGGTACAAAAACTGTATTATCAATATCTAAAAACAATTTCGAATCTTTCTTGAGGAAGTATGGTACATTTACAATAAGAAAAATGGTTGAAATAATAAATAGAATGAGTAGAACCAATTTATTAACTTTTTCACTAACAAACTTCTCCTTATGTAAATAAAAAATAATACTAAATATAAGAATGAGAAAACTTAAACAAAGAAATATTAAAAATGAAATCATAAGAATAAATCACCCATTTCTTAGTTAAGACTTTTAAAAACCTCTATAATTTTATGAATTTTCATGAATTAAGTCAAAATTTATGATTTTTCGTAAACTTTTTTAATTTTATGACTTAGAGATCTATATAAATAAAAGTTTTAACTTAAGATATAAAGAGTGAAAATAAAATGGCACAATTATCCGGTGTCCCAATCCTCATTTTAAAAGAAGGGACTGAAAGGAAACAAGGAAAAGATGCCCAAAAAAACAATATCGCCGCTGCAAAAGCAGTTGCTGAAGCTGTTAGAACCACACTTGGACCAAAGGGAATGGATAAAATGCTTGTAGATTCTTTAGGAGATGTAACAATTACTAATGATGGAGCAACAATTTTAGATACTATTGATGTTGAGCATCCTGCAGCTAAAATGATAGTTGAGGTCGCTAAAACGCAAGATGATAAAGTTGGAGATGGGACAACTACAAGTGTAATTATTTCTGGTGAATTATTGAATCTAGCGGAAGAGTTGATGGAACAATCAGTACACCCAACAATAATATTTCGAGGGTATAGAAAAGCCCTTTTTAAGAGCAAAGAACTCTTACAAGCTCTAGCTACTAAGATTGATTTAAACGATAAAGATACTTTAATGAAAGTTGCAGAAACTTCCATGAATAGTAAGTTAATAACTGGTGTAAAAAGTCATTTTGCAGATATCGCCGTAAGAGCCGTAAGCCAAATTAAAGAAAAACGCGGTGAACATATACTAATAGATTTAGATCAAATACAAGTCATCAAAAAAGAAGGAAAAAGTCTTTTAGACACCAGTATTATAGATGGAATTATAGTTGATAAGGAAATTGTACATCCAATGATGCCAAAATTGATCAAAGATGCCAAAATTGCATTAGTTAACTCCGCATTAGAAGTTGAAAAAACTGAGTTCGATGCAGAGATAAGAGTACAAACACCTGACCAAATTAACAAATTTCTTGAAGAAGAAGCGAACATGCTGAGAAATCGTGTATTAAAATTAAAAGAAATTGGTGCAAATGTCGTTTTTTGTCAAAAAGGTGTTGACGATAAAGCACAAAATTTTCTTGCTAAGGAAAACATAATAACAGTAAGAAGAGTGAAAAGATCTGATATGGAAAAGCTAGCCAGAGCAACTAATGCAAAAATCATTAATAATATCTTTGAAGTCTCTCCAAAAGATATAGGATTTGCAGGGAAAGTAGAAGAAAAGAAAATAGGAGATGATAATATGATTTTTGTATCAGAGTGTGCAGACCCTAAAGCTGTAAGTATACTTATTAGAGCAGGAATAGAGCACGTAGTTGATGAAGCAGAGAGAATGTTACATGATGCATTATCAGTCGTTAAAGCAGCAATTGAACTTCCCTACATTTTACCTGGTGGTGGAGCATCTGAAATTGAATTAGCAAAACAATTGAGAACTTATGCTAGATCAATCGGGGGTCGAGAACAATTAGCAATTGAAATTTACGCTAATGCTTTAGAGATAATTCCTAAGACTCTAGTTGAAAATGCAGGTTATAATCCTGTAGATTTGATTGTTGAGTTGAGATCAAAACACGAAACTGAAGATGGTAAATCCAATGGTATTAATATAGATACTGGAAAACCTGATAATATGGTAAAGCTAGGTGTTCTTGAACCATTATCAGTTTTAACTCAAGCTATTCAGTCTGCTACGGAAGTATCATCTATGATTCTTAAAATCGATGATGTCATAGCAGCTTCAACATTATCAAAAGGTATGGAAGATTAAAATATTATTTTCTTCTTTTTTCTAATTTTTTTTAAAATTTATTTAACTCCTTAAATTGAATTCCCCAAGTAAATTTTGAGAGGATCAAGTCTCCATACTCATTGAAATTTGTAATATAAAGTGCTGCTGCTAAGGCTTCAGCAGAGCTTAATTTTTCCCATTTTCCATAGTTTATAGGATTTGCTGCTATTAATGCAGGTAATTTACGACAATTATCTGAATCTAATTCAGAAATTTTTGATAATTTTTTCCACGAACAATCAATTACAATTAAACCAAATTTTAGAATAACCTCTCTATCATCTAATGAAATAACCTCATGGGCAAAAGGATTTAATACAATAGAATTTCTAAAATGCCCCTTAATATCCTTAATTATTCTTATGAGATTAAATTTCCTCAATTTAATGGCAGTACATTTTTTAGGATCACATTCATTAAAATGAAGACAGTATAATTTTGGTATTAATAAATTTGAATTATTCATACTTAAAACTAGTAAGAACATTAACAGATTTTATAAAGTTTTCGGTAATTTTCTCTCCACCTAATATTTGCATTATTGAATAAATTATATTTCTCGATTCACAAATAACGGGAATTCCTCCATAAGTTAATGCGAAGAGTCCAATAAAAGAAATTTCTTCAACGTTTAACGTATCTACCATATTAGAATATTTCATTTTTCCTGAGGGGCAGGCTATTAATCCATAGAAGTTTTCAGTATTTTCACCAGAAATGGCGACATAACATAATAGATCTCCTATTGAACTACCCTCAGATTCCTCTTTCATTTTTTGAAATGCAACATGAGCATTCGCGGAAAAAGCTTCAATTGATATTGGTAAACTCTGACCACTAATATCTCTTGCGTCAAGCGTGAGACCAGATGGATTTACGATTCCATACCTTATAAATATCGGATTTTGAAGAGAATCTAAAATTGTACTTATTGTTGGAAGTAAATTAACATTTTCAAGGCTTTCAGGTGTATAAGAGACAAAGGGAACTTCTGAACCCATTCCAAAAAGATACATTGCACTTCTAACTTTATCACAAAAATCCTCAATTTCGACTTCCGGTTCATTTCCGCTCCCAAAGAATTCACCTAATTTGTGTTTCAAGTAATACATAGATGTAGCTAGGCTATCAGCGTCTAACGGCCACTCTTTATGATAATCATGAACTATCGTTAAAAGAGTTTCATTAATTCTGATGGTAATCAAACAAACTTTGTCAAAGTATGAAAATGAAATAACCTGATCTTTAATATTTAAGTCCTCCCAATTTTCTTCGCTTGCTGTAAAAGCAGCTGATGCTAAACTAGTGATTTGATTTGGGTTTAAATCTATATCACTCTTTCTACCTATTTTCGCAATCGAAAGACCATTTTGATCGCAAAGAAGTACTAAAACAGTTCCCTCTGAGGCACGTAATATTGATGTTAGATGTTTTATTAAAGAATCTCGTACACTCATAAAAAATCCCAATTTATTTTTGTTCTGACCATAATATTAATATTTTCTTATATAATATAATTAATTTTTATCATTTATTTCAATCGTATATAAATCTGAATTTTACCCTAAAAAATTTTTTAATTTTATATCTTTTTAATATGTATCATATTATTAATTTGTTTTTATCTCGCGGGAATTGCCAAGTCTGGTCAAAGGCGGTGGACTTAGAATCCATTCTCGTAGGAGTTCGGGAGTTCAAATCTCCCTTCCCGCACTTTATTCATCAAAAAAAAAAGATCGAAAACTTTAATTTTTACGGACTCTAACATTAATAATAGCTTAAGAGTTCTAAAAACAAATTAACAAAAACAAATATAAATAAGATTAAAAAAAGCTTCTGTAGTGTAGTTCGGCCAATCTTTCATTGCATTTAAAAGAAAGGGTCTGGCATGCTAGGCTTTCACCCTGGTGACCCGGGTTCAAATCCCGGCAGAAGCATAAAAATTAGTATTATTAATTGACATCTATTTTAAGTCTGAAGTTTTTTGAATTTCTATCCATCCTTCGGTAAAAATAATTAGAAATTGATGAATATTAAATATAATTAAAAGAAAAAATGCGCCCCCGGCATGGTTTTCCTCTCGTTCAGAGATTGAACAATGAAATCGAACATGCGACCGCCCGGTTAACAGCCGGGTGCTCTACCTAGCTGAGCTACGGAGGCTCAATTATAGCATTTTTTTGATATATATTTGTATTAAATATAATATTTAGCTTTTTCTTTATTAACAAATATCCTTACTATAAAAGGCAAAATATATTTTTTTAATATCAGCCTTGACTTGCATAATATATTAGCCATTTTGCCATAGCCCGAAAGGATTCATTTATATTTATATTTTCTTTCGAGGAACAGAACACACATTGGTTACATTTCGCTCTTTTAGCATAATCATTAGCAACTTCAAATTCTACTTCATGATCTTGTAGGTCCCATTTCATCCCCATTAGAATTATAGGGATGAATCCTGCTTTTTGACGTATAATTTTAAGCCATTCTGGTATTTCTCTAAAAGTATCATAATCACTTATATCAAAACAAATAAAAGCACCACTTGCTCCTTTACAATAGTCAGGTAGGAGCTCACGAAAACGTTTTTCCCCCGCGAAATCCCATAATTGCATTTTAACCGCTTCTTGTGTGTCAAGAATTTCCGATTTAGTATGAAATCCTGCACCTATAGTCATTTTATACCCTTCCTGGAATTTTCCTGTACAATATCGAGTAATCATAGCTGTTTTTCCTACTCCCCCTGCACCTGCTACAATAACTTTAAATATCCATGAACTTTGCATTTTAGTTAAACACAGAAATATTACAACATAAAGAATTAGCTTATTGATAAATAATAAAAATTTAGCTTTAAATATTTTTTTGAAAGTATTCTCATTGAAAAAAATCAATTTGAAATTTCAGAAGATTAATCTGAAAAAACAACTAATTTTTTTATGGTTTGAAGATGATAAAAGAATGAATAGACTGTCTTTTTAAATAACATGAAGATAAAAGTTAAAATAAAAAAGATTTTTATAAGATTTAGTTCTATTATTTTTTAGTACTGAATTTAATTAGTTTTAATTAAGAAAGGTTGTGATAAGAGAGTATTAAAGACGACGACATTTGTCCATTATGTAGCTTTCCAAAAGAACTTTGTATTTGTGATAGCTTAAGTGCGGATGAACAACAAATAGTTATATCTAATGACAGAAGGAAATGGGGAAGGGTTGTTACTGTAATTACTTTTGTTGGAGATTTTGATGTAAATTTAAAAAACATATTAACAAAAGCAAAAAAAAAATGTGCCTCTGGGGGAACCGTTAGAGACAATGGTGTTGAGCTTCAAGGAGATCATCGTTTTAAAATGAAAAAATTATTAATCGATTTAGGGTTCCCTGAAGAAAACATACGTATTCAAGGATCATAATCAATATAGTATTAATTTAGGAAAGTTATATATTAACAATTTATATATCTTAAACAAATTTTATTTTAGAAGTTTATATGGATTCAATAATCTATAAAGTAATTTTTAAAGAAATTCAGCATATAGAAAATAAAAATCTTACTTTAAATTTTAAGAAATTGGAATTTAAAAAACCACTAATTGTACCTCCTAAATTTCTTCGGGAACTAAAAACCTTGAGTGAAAAATCTGAAAATATTATATTTTTTCAAAATATTGAAGAAGTTATAATAGTAGGAAATATAAACTCTAATGTAAATTATAATTACTATTTGATTATCTTATTTATGCTAAAATCAGATGGAGATAGACACGGATATTTAATTGGGAATGTTAAAAATGTTGGTGATATTATAATTGGAATTTGGCCATTTAATCGACAAGTTTCAGAATTAACTCCTGAAACTATTATTGAAAATTACCATGATATTATTAACAATCCTAGTAAATATAGCAGAATTTGTCTTATTTCTCAATAAAACATGTTTTTTCTCATTTAGATCTATATTAAAATCTAAAACTAGGATCATGCTCTAATAAAAAATTTTTTAATTGGTTTTTATTCGGCATCCCTGTTCTAGCTCCTAATTTCTGAATTTTTAAAGAGGCTGCTGCATTTGCATATTTGACTGACTTTTCCAAATCCCACTTATGAATCCAATAAGCTACAGAAAAAGCACCATTAAATGTATCACCGGCTCCTGTTGTATCGATAACATCATCAATTTCAAATGTAGGCACTTCTTTCTGAAAGGTTTTTGTAGTAACTAGCGCTCCTTTATTCCCTAATGTTATGATGACAATAGGAATCCCTCTATTAATCAATTCATTGGCAGATTCTTTTGGAGTTTCACAACCTGTTATACTTTTAGCACCTTCAGCATTTGGAATTAGAACATCTGCATTTAATAAAATATGCTTTAAATTATTCCATCCTCTTTGGGCAATTTGAGATTCCAAATCAATACTAATATTTACATCATATTCTTTTGCAATATTAATAGCTTTTTCCGCTATTTTAAAATGAATTATTGTTGTATGCAAAAGTTTTGATTTAGCAATATAGGATTCTGGTAAATCTGATAATGTTAATTTAGTAGTTTGCATATGAGGTGATTGAATTATTGTTTTTTCACCATTACAAATAAAAATAAAATTTACGGGAGTTTTTAATCCTGATTTCTTTAATGTAAATAATGTATCCACTTTTTCTTTCTTAAAATCTTCTATTAAAAAATCTCCATAATAATCATTACCAACAGCTCCAATAAAACCACCTCTAACTCCTAAACGTGAAACTGCAACTAAATAATTTGCTGTTACACCACCTGAAAAATAATGTTCACTAATAGCATCTATTTTTTCATCTGGTTTAGGGAAATGTGGAATTTTTGAAACCCAATCAATGACAACTTCACCCAATCCAACTATATCTATCTTATTCATAACTCGATCAAAGCATAATATGAAAAAAAAAATAATAAAGATATTTTATTAATGAGAGATGTGAATCTCATATAAATACTAAGTTACTATAGTTTTCATTACTCTGTCTAATTCTTCATCAATGTCTAAATATTTGAAATCATAAACCGAAATTTCATATGCACTAGAATATTCACTAAACTTAGCTTTTCCTTTTATTACTATGTCTTTACCTAAGAATTCTGAGGATTTTTTCTCCAAAAATTTTTCAAAATCTGGTGTTTCTCTAATTTGGACAAGCTTTTCTGTTTCAACACCAAGAAGTTTCTCAGCATTTTCTCCTATAAAGGTTGTTCTGATTGATCCATTACCATCATCAACTGTAAGATTAACAATCATTCTAAATTCTGTTGTTTCTCTTGTATCACAACCACAATTCTCCAGTTTTTTCATACATTTTGGGCACGCCTCATAAATCGTTATACTGTTAAGATCTCTAGCAATATAACCCTTAATTTCTACGACCCCAGGATTATTAATCGAATCAATTTTTACGTAATTACCAGAAAAGGAGGTACCTTGACTCTTTTTAGCAAAATCCATGATCTTGAGGTTTTCTATTTCTAAATTAATTAGATCTAAGGTTGAATCATTTATTGTAGAGATTTCATTTCTTTGGGAAAAATTATTAAATCTTAATGAGACATTTTTTAACAACAATCCTTGACCGATTGATAGTTTACTTGAAAAATCTTCTGCCATATCTCGCCATAAGGTAACTCTAATCCAATTAGTATTATCACTAACATTAAAACTTAATAAAGAAAGAATTTCACCCGACTTTGAAGTGATTTCTTTTATATCATCAAGCGAAGTGATAACTCCTTTAAATGAGACAATACCATTAATTTCTTGAAGCTTGTTAATATTTTTTACTAACCCTACTTCTATTTGAATGTTCTTTTGGATCTTTTTTATGATTGAATATTTGGATGCATATAGATCAATAGTTCTAGAATCTAAAGAATTTAACCTTGGATTTAAATTTGAAATCGATATGACATCATCCACCTTTATAGACTTTAATTTTGCTGTATCGTCATTCCAAAATGTTATTCGTATTAAGCCTGTAGTATCTAATAAAGATAGAGAGCTCACTTTTCCAAGTTCTCCATTTTTTCTCGTAAATTCCTTTATGGGTGATATTTGGATAACTTTTCCTTCCAATGATATTGATTTAAGATTCAAATTAACATCCTTAATATTAGTTAATTCAAATTTAATTTTGGGATATTTTTTATAATCTACATCCTCGGGGGACAAGATCACCTTTCCGAATTTTCCTATATGAATTTCTTTATCTTCGAATTTTCCTTTTCTTACAGTTCCATTTACAATTTTAACCAATCCATTTTGTTGAAAATTATCTTTACCAAATATATTGACATGATCATCCCATAACACAATTCGAATTTCTCCTGTTTTATCATGTAATAGGAAAGACCCCACATAGCCAGTTCCTCCATCGGCTTTATTAAATTTGTTGGCATTATAAATTTCTTTTATTCTACCATTAATATTAATATTTTTCATATTGTATGTAATATCTGATATATATATTTCAATATCATTCATTAAATCTTTATTTTCCTCTTTCACGTCAACGCCTAGCTCTCTAGCTATAACGAATAAAGCCCCTTCTTCTGAGATTAAACCCTTTAGTTCCTTTTTTTTATCTTCAACCATATTTTGTATTTCTTTTCTCGTTAAACCAGTACTTTCGATTATTTTATTAATATATGCTTCAGCTTTCATTTCGCTCATAATATAAAAATTTACCTTTTACAATTATTTCATCAACTATTATTTAAAAAAAAAATTATTTATTTGTTAATTAAAATCTAATTCTTTTAAAATTAGAGAGTATTAAATAAAGGTAATTTTTCAAGAATGAATAGATTCATATCTCTAATAATATTAATTTTTGTCAAAGCAAATCTTAAAAACCAAATTTTATCTCAGTAGGACATATGAGGAAATTTAAAGTTATACCTGTATTAGATATATTAAATTCGGAAACAGTACATGCTGTTAAAGGCGAAAGAGCTAGATATGAACCTCTAAAATCAAAATTGTTTAAGTCATCCAATCCAGTAGAGATATTAAATGTTCTTAAGCATGTTCATAAATTCAATGAATTTTACATAGCAGATCTTGATGCGATAACTCGTAGAAAACCTAATTTTGTACTATTAAAGAATATTTTAAAGATCTCGGGAATAGATATCTTAATTGATCCTGGAATAATTAATTCAAAAGACACCCAACAATTTTCTAAATATGAGATTAAAAAATTAATAATTGGGTTGGAAACAATCCAAAGTTTGGGAGTTGTAGAAAAAGCTTTAGATTTATTGAGTAAAAAAGATCTGATTATAAGTATAGATATGTATAAGGGAGAAATATTAACAAAAGCTAAGGGATTAATCAATAAATCTTGTTTAGAAATAATTAAAATAATCGAATCAATGGGTATTAAAGAATTAATCCTTTTAGATTTATTTAGGGTAGGGCAAAAAATTGGTGGTATTCCTCGACAGTATTTAGAGATTCAAAACTCTTTTAGTGGAGATATCTATGTTGGTGGTGGAATTAAAGATTATAAAGATATTATAAGTTATAAACAAAATAACTTTGCAGGGATATTAATTGCAACTGCTCTTTATGATGGTACAATAAACATTGAAAAAGTAAGAAAAATTAGTGTTTGAATAGTTTTATTCAATAAAAATTACTCCTGTGCTAGAGACATTTAAAGTTTTTTTGCAAACAGGACATGTATGCTTCATCCTTACCCAATCTGTTAAATGATCTTTATGTGCTTTTGCTTCACATATTGGACATCCAGTCACTTCATCAAAAATTTCAATATTTTTACCACATACAGAACATTTAGTTTTTGAAGCAGTTGACACTTTTATTAAATCTTTTTTAACATCTAGTATTACTTCTTCTGTATTTTCAGCTGTTGGATTAATCTGTTTTAATTCATCTTTAGTTTCAACACAAAATACTGATCCCTCTGTATCATCTTTTTTATTACCTATCCAGACAACCTTTCCTTTAAAATAGCTGGATCCCTCGTGTTCTAATGTTAGATTTAGCCTTCGATCTTCCATAACATAAGTCTGTATTACTTTTGTATATTTGAGATCCATAATGTCAGATAATTGGCTAATTATCTCTTTTGGTTCTTTAAATACTTCATTAGTAATGTCAACTTTTGTAATTTCTTTAGGAGACATAATAACCCAATATTCTTTTTTTTTATATTTAATAAAAATGATTTAATTTAAATTTTTATATATATCTGTTCTAAAAGAAATTTTGAGGATCTTTAGATAGAGTGGTCAAAAATTACAAATCCAAAATAATATGGCGTAATTAAAGAAATTCTAATATTTCCAATGCAATAATATAAAAAACTCTTTAATTTATTATACAAACCCCACAAGGTCAATATTTGTTAATCAATTAAGAATATTAATAAATAAATCTTGAAATTTAAATTAAAATCTCTGTCTTAACCTCAAATAAATTTTTTAATATTTTTAAATTATATATGATAAGAAATGAGTAAAAAAATTAAGCTTTTAATAAGCCCTAAAACAATCGAAGAAGCTAAGACTGTTATTTTAGCAAATATTGATTTTATTGATTGTAAAAATCCTGAAGAAGGTTCTCTTGGTGCAAATTTTCCTTGGATTATCAAAGAAATGAAAAATTTAATCCCTACCAATAGTACTCAACTTTTGAGTGCAACTATTGGAGACTTCCCAAATTTACCCGGTTCTGCTTCTTTAGCAGCTTTAGGCGCAGCAGTATCTGGGGCTGATATAATTAAAGTAGGATTAAAAGGTCCAAAAACCATTGAAGAGGGGATAAAATTAATGAAATGTGTGGTAAGAGCAGTAAAAAACTTTAATAGAGAAATTATAGTTGTAACTGCTGGATATGCAGACTATTCAAGACTAGATGAAGGCCTAGACTTTTTATCTATTCCTACAATTGCAGCTGACTCTGGGGCTAATGTGGCTATGCTTGATACATATATCAAAGATAATAAAGGATTATTTGATTTTTTGAATGTTAGTCAATTAATTGAATTTAAAAATAAAGCTAATCAATTGAATTTAAAAGTCGCCTTAGCAGGGAATTTAAATGAAAATGTTTTACCTAAAATAAGGAAAGTTAATCCAGACATAATTGGCGTCCGGAGTATGGTATGCGAGGGATATGACAGAAATCAAGGTAGTATAAGGTTAGATCTTATCGAAAATTTAAAATTCCATTTATATAAATGATAACTTTATTGAGAAAGTTAGTTTTATCTGTTTCTTGAAATATATGTCATTATAATTTGACACATAACACAAAAGATCTTTAATATGAACTTTCATTATGATTTTAAAAAGACTTTTTAAATAGTCTATATCTATAAAATGTTTGATTTCTAAAGAATGAGTAAAAATGATTATATATGTTTCACAAAGAACTGGGAATCATTGGTATTGGTAAAATTGGTTCTGCCCTTTTAAGAGTATTAACCAATTCCAAAGCAATAGAGAGGGAAAAAATTATTATTTATGATATTGATCAAGAAGTTCTTCTAAAGAGAAGTGAAGAATTTAAGGTTGATTTTGCTGAAAGTAATAGATCATTAGTTAAAGAAGCAAAATATATACTTATTGCAGTATTACCACAGGTAATCAATGAAGTTTTAAAAGAAATTGGCTCTTTAATAACTAGCGATCACGTAATAATTACAATTGCTGCCGGAATTTCAATAGATCATGTTGGCAAATATATTGACGAGAAGGTAGGCATTGTAAGAATTATGACGAATACTCCTTTATTAGTAAAAGCTGCTGCCTCAGCAATTTCATCTAATGAGCATATAAAGCAACCAGAGTTAGATTTTGTAAAGAGATTATTTAACGAACTTGGTATTATAGTAGAATTAGAGGAAAAGCATTTAGATGCGGTCACTGGGTTATCAGGAAGTGGACCTGCTTATTTATTTATTATAATAGAAGCTTTAGCTGATGGGGGCGTAAAAATGGGATTACCAAGGGCAATATCGCTAAAATTAGCCGCTCAAATGGTACTAGGAGCAGCAAAATTAGTGTTAGAAACTAATAAACACCCAGGAGAATTGAAAGACATGGTTGCAACGCCGGGAGGTACAACCATTACAGCTATCCATGAAATTGAATCCGCTAAATTAAGGGCCACACTTATAAGAGCAGTAGAAGCAGCAACGTTAAAATCAAAATCTATGAATAAAAATGTGTAATTTTTTTATCACTTACAAAAGAAGGTCCTTTTTTATTAATTGACGTATTAAAAACTCTTATTTCTGGTTTGTAAGTCTCAAGAATTTCCATAATCTCTCTTTCATTCTCTTCGTAGCAAATTGCATAAACCGATCTTCCTAATTGGTTCATGCTTGCTCCTATAATATTCAAATTATTTAATTCTTTTAACAACTCTTCAATTTTGTGTAATTCAAGAATTTTAAGTATTTCAGTTTCCTCCACAAATTCAATTGAAGCTTTGATAAATGATTTTATATTTCGTTCTTTTAGTAATTTTGCTTGAGCTCTTCTACCCGCTCTCTTAATTTTTAAATTTAATACTGGATCTGTCAAAATGGATTTAGTATGTATCATCCCAAAAGATCCACATATAATTTTTAAATTTCTAGGAAATTTAATACTTTCAGACACACATGGATAACCTGGTTCTTTAAGTATACATAATCCACCACGTAATTGCCCACAAACAGTACCTAATCCCGTACGGTTTACAACTTCTGCAATATGAGCGATTCTTCCTTTTTCGATATTTGTTAAATTTAAATTTAAAGCTTTATTCAAACCATAAATGGTACCTAATGCTCCAGAACCACTTGCTCCATATCCACATCCAACGGGTAAATCAAAATTATGAAAAATACTGATTTTTTTTGGACTTGTTAATAATTTTTCAATATTTTTATAGATATAATGTGTTGTTTCGGCCTTTTCATCAACCTGTTCGTTATTAATAAATAATTTTACTGCAGTATTTTCAGGTTTTTCTAAATTTTTAACTATAATCGTGGTTCTTCCCAGCGCACTTAAATTAAAACCAGCACCTCTTGAACCAATTCTTTCTGGATTTATTATGCTTGTACCATTAATCTCATCAACAATTTCAAAAAAACCAGAGATTCTATGAGGTACTTCAAAAATTACTTCTCTTTTATTAGGAGCCATATCTCTAAATAACTTAATTTATTAGATCATCTATATATTATTACATAGAAATATTGAATGAAAATCTTATGAAAGGAAATACTGTTATAAAGATTGGTGGATCTTTACTATTTACTGAGAAAAAAGAAATTAATTCCAGTAGAATAGCTGAATTTTGCAGAATTTTTAAGAATAAAAAATTCACAGGAAAACTTGTTATTATTTGTGGAGGAGGATTACTTGCAAGAGAATACATAGATGCTGTTCGATCATTTAATGGATCAGAAGCTTTATGTGATACTTTTGGTATAGAAATTTCCCGGATTAATTCTAAATTGTTAATTGCTTCCTTTCAAGATTTTGCATATCCTTTAGTACCAAGCTCAATCGAAGAACTTTCAAAAGCTTTACTTTTTAAAAAAGTAATTGTAATGGGAGGATTACAACCAGGTCAATCAACAACTTCTGTAGCATTAGAAGTAGCAGAATTTATTGGTGCAGAAAATGTGATAATTCTTACTGACGTAGAAGGTATATATGATAAAGATCCAAAAAAATTTACCGAAGCAAAATTGTTAACTCATCTAAACTATGATCAACTAAAAGAATTAATATTAAAACGAACCAATGATAAACAAGCTGCTGCAGGGGAGTATCGAATTTTTGATACAGTTTCTTTACAAATTCTAAAACGTAGTGATATCAGAGTTATAGTTATGTCAGGGAAAGATTTAAATAACTTAAGTAGGTTTTGGGATGGAGAAAAAGACATATGTGGTACATTAATCTCAAAGAAATAGAGAAATCATAAAATATTTTAACTAATAAATTTTTATAAAAATTATTTATAGATTGGCATAATTAATAGGAAAATAAAATGTCTCAATCTTCATGGAAGGATCAAATAAAAAAGAAATGGGGCCCTCATAGCCATTGTCCTATTTGTGGTAAGGCTATGTCAACAGATAAAAAATTTTGTAGTCAGAGTTGTAGAGATAATATGGTAGAACGTGAAAGAAAACAAAAGAAAAAGGGACGATTTCAATGTG
>JBHLOJ010000182.1:0-4293 GCA_048940605.1 Promethearchaeota archaeon | reverse complement strand
TGCTTCCATATCCTTAATATGATCCGAAAGTTCTGGTCTTGCATTGTTTCTTAATTCTTGTTTTGCCACTTTAGTCGCTTCCTCATAATCTTCTGGATATGGTTTTATAGTATCGATATAAAACATATCTCCTCCAATGATCTCATTTATCATCTTCGCTATGACTTCAGTATTTCCAATCTCCAAATTTACAATATTTCCATTCACATAATTATTCCCTTTTCGTGAATAAAACGCAATCAAACATTTTTTTTCTCTTAAATCCATTTCCTTTACCTCTTTCTTATAAGTCACTCACTTTGAGTTATGATTTAATGGTACGACGTTCATGAAAATTTCATTGATATTCCTCTTCTGTTACCGGTCCTAGCCATTCTGCATTTCCTAAATTAGGATTTGTAGTTATCCCAACATGAATAAACCAACTATCTTTTGATGCTCCATGCCAATGTTTCACATTTGGGGGGATTTTCACAACATCTCCTTCTTGAAGCGATTGCGCTGGTTTTCCATCTTCTTGATAATATCCTTTACCTCCTGTAACGAGAAGGATCTGTCCTCCTGGATGTGAATGCCATTTAGTTCTTGCATCTGGCTCAAAGGTTACATTGTAGACTTGACAATTAAATAGCTCCTCCGTCACTAGCATTTGAACCCATACATTCCCTGTAAAATAATCACTTGTTGCTTTTTCTCCCTTGGGAAATATCACACTATTACCCAAATCATTTATTTTTTGCATTTTCAACATCTCTTTTTTGGAAAATTTTTTGAGTATTCATTAATTATTTAGTTGCAGATATCTGGGATTAATTAAATATTTTATTTAAAATGACTATTCGAGGCTTTAATATAATGTTCTTGATTTTTAGCCAACTTAATATTAACCAATTCTCTGAGAATCTTAATTGTAGCTAAATTCCTTTTATCAATTTCTATAATCGTGTTAGCATGAGTAATCAGGAATTTAAAAAAGAATTTGATTTTCTAAATATAGATGGTAATAATGCTAAGAGATATTATAAACCGACAATTTCATTAGTGGAATAATTTGAACTATAATTTTAAATGAGGAATAAATGAAAATAAATTTGGACAGTGTTCAACAAACCTTATTAATTCCATTATGGAGTCGTGCAAAATTAACTCAGGAAGACAATCCTATACTCGTTGATTTAAAAGCGAGCGATATTGTTAAGAAAATACAATATGATTTTAGTAAAATAGATAATTATTTTCCTTATTTTCTTCATGTAATGAATTTAGTAAGAACAAAGATGTTCGATAGTGGTATAAAGGAATTTTTGATAAATCATCCAAAAGCAACAATTATAAACCTAGGAGCAGGATTAGATACTACATTTTACCGCGTCGATAATGGATTATTAAATTGGTATGATATTGATCTTCCAGAAGTGATAAAAATACGAAAAAAATTAATCCCCGAAACAGAGCGTTTAAATTATATCGAAGATTCGATATTTGAAATGCAATGGGTAAAAAATATTACTAATACAAAAGAGGGACTTCTATTTATTAGTAACGGGGTTCTAGAATATTTTCAGGAAACTCTGGTTAGAAAATTCTTATCAGATATAGCAAATCATTTTCCTGAAAGTGAAATAGTATTTAATACAGTACGTAAGAATATCATAAGTTCTTTTGTTAATAGAAGAATGATGAAAAAATTAGGAATGAAATCGGCAACTACTAAATGGGGAATTAAAGATATAGAGAAAATAAAACAATGGGATAAACGGATTGTCATATTAGAAAATTATCCGCTTTTTTCAAAAATAAAAAGACAAAAAAATTGGGATGAAAATATTATAAAAGCAATGAACCGTTTTGATAAGTGGAAAGCTATAACTATGGTTCATTTATTCTTTAGGTTTTCAAGGAATTAGGGATTCATTTCATATGCATCTTTTAAATTGTGTACGATACTCCAGACTCTATTAAATCTCTTTTCATCAACATTTGGCTTTTTTATCATTTTTAAGCATAAATCCATTTGTTCAGTGGTTGTGCCAGATTTATGATATAAGTTTAAGGCATACTTAGAAAAATCTCTTATGAGGAAATCAAAGACTTGATCTAAAGTATCATCATCAATGTTGTAGATAGGAGCATTTTCAATAATCAAATGGGAGTATACAATTAAGGCAAAGATCTCTCCGATTCCAGAGAGCATGAAATCCATATCATTCTGTTGTTCTAAACTAGGCGTTGCTGTTGTCCCAAGAAGATTAAATAATTCAATTTGTTCTAAGAAAATTTTAACATTGGGAAGATCATATTTCTCAAATGCTGGTTTCCAATTATGAAGACGAATACGCCCTAAACCCTGAGCGGGTCCCTGATTAAAAAGGAAATCATCGTTAACGATTTGATCTTGTCTTGGAACTTCCTCATAATTTTTATGATTCATAAAGAAGCTAATCATGAATTTCAAAATTAAGGCAAGATTCACATGAACAGTTCCTTCGAGTTTTGGTAATGCTCGAATATCTCTTGCTGCACTTTCAAAGTACATATCTTTTTCGAAACCCTTTGCAGCTATAACATCCCATAATAGATTAATTACTTCTTCCCCTTGTGTGGTAGTTTTCATTTTCATCACAGGAGCATAAAGTAGGTAACGCCTATCCTTTTTAGAAGCAATACGCATATAGTCTGCAGTTCTAAGTCCAAATAATTTCATGGCAGTCAAGCGAGTGTAAGCGTCTACAAAATTTTGCTTGACATGTTGAAAATCAGTAACATACATATTGTAAAGTTGTCGATGTGCAGCATGATGAATAGCTTCATAAAATGCGTGAGTACAGATACCAATTGAAGCCCAGCCTAAATTATATTTACCTACATTGACAGTATTAAGTGATGCATTCCAAGCATCTTCTCCCATGGAAAGAATATCATCGTGTGTGATGGGATAATCATGGAGAGCAAAATTTGCAACATAATTTTGACTATCACAGACATTTTTAATCAATTCATAATTCTTATGTTTATAATTAGCAACAAAAAAGACATATTGATCTTTATTTTTCATATCATATGGAGGAATATTCCCATTAATATCGGCAAGTTTCCCAAAAATAGACACCATCTCCGCTTCGTTACCATTACCTATATAATATTTTTCACCATTTGCCTTATAGCTTTCATCCTCTTGAAGCGTGAGTTTCATTTCAGTAGAATATATATCGGCTCCATGAGCTCTTTCTGATAAACCAAAAGCAAAGATAGCTCCTTCCTTTAATAATTGTGCTGCTTTTTTCTTTGCAACTTCATTCTTACTCATCCAAATAGGTCCTAATCCTAGAATCGAGACTTGCCATGTATACCAATATCCAAGTCCATAGAATCCAAGAATTTCATTAAATTCACATATTCGCCAGGTGTCCCAGCGATAATTCTCATTCTCTCCATATGAAGTAGGTGTGAGAAGTTGAGCAAAAATCTTATTTTCCTTTTGAAACTCAATAAAATCAGCATACCAAACTCTCTTGTGGTCATCTTCTTTAATCTTCGCTTTCCCTTTATTTTCGAAGAATTCAATAGTCTTAAGCATAATTTCCCTTGAGCGGTCGTCGGGATAATAACGATCATGTTGTTTTGGGTTTAAAAGAATTGTCATAATTTTCTAGTTATACTCCATCCTTAATTAAAACTTATATAGTAAAATATAAACCCAAATCTAAAAATTCTTTTAATGCTTGAAATATATTTATGTAGCATGAATGAACCAAAATATCTAAAAAAAGAAGAAATAGAGAGGCTACTAACTTATCCTTTAAACGAAGAAGAAATTATCATATGTCGTAAAAATCATCTTTTAACTAACGCTCGAGAGCATATTATTACAGGGAGTCGCGAACCAGGTTCAATATATTTTAAAACTCATGATGGAAGGGAAATTCTGGATTGTACGTCCCAGGCATGGGTTTATAGTTTAGGACATAATAATCCAGATATAAGTTATGCGCTAAGTCTCCAAGCTCAACATATTACTCACTCTTGGTCGTATTTTCTTACACCTGTACGTATAAGACTTTTTAATAAGCTTGCAGAAATCCTACCGGGGCAGTTGAAGGGTGGTAAAGTGAGTGTGAACAACTCTGGAGGAGGTTGGGCACTGGAATGCGCTATAAGATTAGCAATGGTTAATAATAAAAAAGGAGATCAATTCATTGTATTTCGAAGAGGGTACCATGGTTCAAGTTTAGTAATGATGGGTGCTTCTCAACGACTCCCCATGCGATTTTCCGGTTTTGGGCAAGAACATTG
>JBHLOJ010000066.1:0-18364 GCA_048940605.1 Promethearchaeota archaeon | reverse complement strand
TCAATAGATTTATCAAAAAATTTGTGTTGCCCAAAAGCTAATCCAAATATCTTGGCAAACATATCCCCAAATGTAAGAAAAACTAACGCTGTAATTGCGATCTCAATCTCGAATAACAGAATTATTATAAAAGTAGAGATTAAGAAAATAGTCATTGATGAAAATTTCTTTTCTTCACCCTTTCTAAAAATAGCCTTAGTTCTTTCTGTTAATAATACATTTGTCTGTTTATGTAGAAACCTAAATAGATCCAGACCAATAAAACATAAGCTTACAATGCCTATTAAAAAAAGAGCAACAGTCCTAGAAAATACAAAATAAAATAACAAAAAAAGAAGAGTTACAGGTCTTATCGCCACCCTCCACCAACTAGATTTAAAGTTTTCATCATCGATCTTGAACAATTTTAATGCAAAAATACTATAAACACCAAACGAGATAAGAAAGGCAAGAATTATCCAACAATAAATATTATAAGGATTATCAGGGTAATGTAAATAAATCATATATCCATACACAGGTAGCGTAAACACCATAGGCATAGATTTTTTAGTTCTAGAGGCTAGATAAAAGATGATATATATAGCCGCTAAGAATAATATTAGGAAGATAAATTCAATATTCACAAAATATTGAGTAAACATATAAAGAAGCATTAATCCTGTGGCGGTTGCTATGCCTTGACCACCCCGAAATTGCAAATAAAAAGGAAAAATATGTCCAATAATTGCGGCATAACCACTCAATTGAGCAACAACAATATTAGCACCCATCGTATACGCAATAAAGACCGCAATTATACCTTTCAATGTGTCATATATTCCAGTCGGAACAGAATATTTAAATCCTAAAACTATGCGGACATTTGAAGTACCAGCATTACCGCTTCCTTCTTCTCGTATATCAATACCCTTTAATCTTCCAAATAAATAACCAGGATTTACAGAGCCTAAAAGATACCCTATTAAAATACTTAAAACTCCTACAATAATGTCAAGAAATATCATAGATTCTAACTTAAATTAATAATAATCTATCTTTGGTTTAAAAAAATAAAAAGGTTAACACTATTTTTTTGGAGTAAGACAAGTACATGAATTTAAAGAAATCTTCTTAAAATATAATGAAAAAATGGATTAAATTAAATTATATGGAAGGAGATCAGCTTCAATGGGTACTAAATTTTTTTAACTATATACATTTATAAAAAGTAATATAATTTTCCCCATTGTAACATCCAACCATTGAGATATTATGAATGCAAAAGAACGTGTCAAAGCAGCAATTCGCTTCAATAATCCTGATAAAGTACCTGTTTTCAATCTGATAGCTGGAGATGTTTATCCTTTACCTATAACTTACTCTAAAAACTGGAAGCCTGGCTGGAATGAAGGAGAAAAAGGATTATTTCCTCATATTAGAGGAGTTTATGACTGGGAAAGACCTGACTGGGCAATTAAAAATCCAGAATTCGAGGGATATAAATGGAGAAAAATTCCACACGAAGAAATTGATGAATGGGGTTGTATTTGGAATATGAAAGGCAATGATCAAAATATGGGGCATCCGGGAAGAGCTTCGTTGTTAGATTGGGAAAATTATGAGGATTATATAGAAAAATATACACCAAATGCAGATGATAAAACCAGATTTGAATTCGCTCTTAAACTAAAAAATAATGTTAGTGAGGATCAATACCTAATGATTATATTACCAACATTCGGACCATCTCAGGTCGTAGCTGCTATGAGAGGTTTTAATTCATATTTACTTGATCATAAAAATCATCCACAAGAACTTAAACAAGCTCTAGAGCTAGTAGCAGATTATCATGTTAAGTTGATGAAAGCTTCTTTTAAATATGGCTTAAATCCTGATGGGATTTTTTTAGTCGATGATTTAGGAGAGCAAAAAGGACCATTTTTTAGTCCAAAGATGTTTAAAATCCACTATGAATCTTCTTATAAATATATTATTGATGAAGCTCATGCTCTTGGAATGGAAGTACATCATCATTGTTGTGGAAAAATCGATCCATTATTACCTATTTTAATAGAATGGGGTCTTGATGCTATTGAGCTTGATAGTCCAAGAATGAGTGGATATCACGATTTGAATCCTTATCGTGGTAGAATAATGTTTTGGGCTTGTGTAAATATTCAGTCTATCTATACTTTAGGCACACCTGAAGAAGTAGAACGAGAAGTATGGCATATGGTAAGAAATCTTGGTACAAAAAATGGTGGTTTTGGGGCTTTTTTTTATCCTACTCCTAATGATCTTAGAGCTCCACGAAAAAATATTAAAGCTTTTGGGATAGGACTTGAAAAATATGGAATTTATTCAAAAATCCCCCCCCATTGGTGGGATTATCCAATAACGGAAGTATGGAATGATTTTGAAGTTCCTCCTCTCCCACCATTATAAATATAAAATGTAAAATTAGTTTATTAATAAAAAATCTTTTAGTTCTAGATGTTTTAGGATACTTATCTTATTCAGAATGTAATAAAAATAAAAAAAAAAAGAATAAAAAAACTAGTTCTAATTGCTCAACTTAGTTATATCTTTCATTAGGTTGCCCAAATCACTGAAGTTTGCTCTTTATCTGTTTTGAGCGGCTTCTGAGCGTGACTTCCGTGACCTTTGCCACCTCAGAGACTTCAGCTTGGGTCTTCCGATGATTTCCAGCTTTAGCTGCCATATAAATGACACTCGCGGCTAATCCTTTTGGATCTTTACCCGTACGTAATAACCCGTTTTTAGATGCTTCAACAAGCATATTTATCGCTTTTTTCTGGGTTTCCATTGGTAAACCAAGGTCGTTTCCGAACCTAAATACTAATTGTTCGGCTGTAATTGGCTTATACTTAAGATTTAACTCAGGAAGTACTTCTTTTACAACCATACCTAAAGAACGGTGAACAGTTCTTCTTGGGGTCATGGAAGCCTCACATACTTCTTCAAGCAATCGAGGAAATTCATGTACTCTTATTGCAGCATATAATGATGCGGCAATAAAACCATCAATTGATCGTCCCATTGTTAATTTCTTTTTTGCTACAACAGAATATATTTTCCAAGCTGTTTCTTTAATATATTCTGGGATATTCATTTTTGAAGTAAGCATTTTAAGTTTGGGCTTAGCTTCCCAAAAGTTTCTTTCAATGCTAGAAATTAACGAATTCTGGATCTTTGATAATCTTGAGAATAATGTTTTACCTCGTGCATTGATTAGTCTTCCCTTTGAGTCTATCTTAGAATTGGGTAGCATCGTTCTTGGTCCAAATTCCCTCCATCGAGGTTCGGTTCGTCTTCGTTTGTTGACCTCTTCTACGGTATATGCTCTCCTTTCATTACCAACAAGATTGCGTCCAAGAATCATACCGCAATTTGTACAAACTGCATCCCCATCTTGTGGTTCGATACAAGGATTATCGCAACATTGAGCATCAGCACTACAGCTGGTTTCTTCTGGATTGACTTTTGTTGAACGTAGTCTGTCCTTATAACTCATTTTGGTTCACATCTGCAAAATTTATTTCAACTGTTAGCGTGATCAGTGGGTGATCTTTTTGCTACAATTTTATTGTTGTTTCAATATAATTGAGATCATTTATGTATAAAATATTAACAATTATAAAACATAAGCTTGATCTGTTTTTAATATTGCTATATAAGTTAGTCATATATATAAAAATGTTACTATACAGAAATGTTATCTGTTGAATCACGTAAGATAGAGGGGGATTTTAATGGGATTTATAATTTATAAGGTATATATGGGGGTGATATTTTGATTCGGTCAAGTAGGGAGAAAATGATTCCAAAAAATCAATGGTAAAGATACAAAAATCTTTCCATAAAATATAGAAAAATTTGGTTATAATAGCCAGAGAAATAAAGATCTGAAAGATGTCCTCCCATTGGCATCCAAAGTATCGCACATTCTTCATTTCCTTTAGCTAAGTAAGTATCTCTTATATTTTCGGATATGCTAAAATAATTCAAGATATCATGAGTCCCTTGAAATATCAAGCAAGGAGGGCTATTTTCGTCAATCAAATTTTCTGGATTTGTAAATTCAGTACTCCCACTAATCCCAAAAAATACCATTTGACCATTTGCGGGATAGAATGGAACCAAACCTCTAATCGTCAAACTATCGCTAAAAATATCAGTGTAATTTCCACTAGAAATTGCTAAGGCTATAGCAGTTGCAAGGTGTCCTCCTGCAGAACCTCCACTCACAAATACAGAATTTAAATTAGCACTATATTCATCTGCATGTATAGAAAGATAGTTAGTAAATGCTCCAATATGGCACATCATATCATCGATATTAAAATGCCCTTTATTATAATCAGGAGTTAGGGGATCTAATTCAAATAATGGATTAGAATCAAGACCATATTGTATATCAAATACAACGTACCCTTGAGCGGCGAAATATTTATTCATCTGCATCATATTCATCATCCCTTTATCACCAGAAACCCAGCTACCCCCATGAATTCTAATTATGACAGAATTTTCCCCTGGAAGGCTATTACCTCCATTTGATGGCATATAGGCATCAAAATAAAGTTTTATTCCATTTTCATTATAAAATAACGTATTTTTTTCAATTTTACAATCTTTTGGTGGTGTTCCTAGAAAATAACCCGTAAGTGAAAATGGAGTTTTTAAGAAATATCGATTTATTGAGGAAGGAATTCTCTCTTCCCAATCATCACCAAAAGCATTTGCAAAGGATATTTTCGCATTGAATATGGTTAAATTAGTCATAACCAATGGCATTAATAAACAACCGGAAACAAAAATACCTATAATTGTGGTTCTATAATATTTTTTTGTAGTTCTTTTTCTTCCCTTTAATTTTAGTAATAAAATCGTATTTGCTAAGAAAATTATGGAAAAAAAGACTCCAAATTGTCCTGAAAGAATTGCAATAAACGTCGTAACTATCTCAAATGAACCAAAAATAATTACAAAAGCAAAGCAGATTCCTATTATAAAAGTAATCCTAGAGAATATTATGAGGATCTTTCTTGAAATTCTTTTTGCTTTAGTGAATTTTTTTGTATTTATTGCAAAGAGGATTTGCTTAGAGTGCGAAAAATCAAAATGTATCAGTGCTATAATATTATATACAGCAAAAGAGAGACCATAGAATAAAATTCCAAAATAACTAAAATAGGTTAACAGATAAGCTCCGATTGTATCACTTAGTTCATTTGAATAGATTGACGAAAGCAGTAAATTTCCTGACATCATACAAGGTACAGCAATAATAATAAGAAGTAAAAAACCGTAGCTGATTAACTGGGTTTTAGCTCTTAAAATGTTGCGTTTATGGAGATTTAAATAAATATAAAGCAAATTTTCAAATATGCTTAGAGCCAAGATTACTCCATATATATCCCATAATATCGAATATGTCGGATGTGAGATGTATAAAATTCCTAATATAAAGCAGAATAAATTTAATGCGATAGTTATATAACTGGCAACCAATATCTTCCTTTGTTTTACAGGATTTTTTACATCTTTCATTTCTTTAGCATATTAGCTGAACATATAACCTAAATGCCACTATTATATGTTTAGGATGTTTGACTAATTAATATATTCTTATAATTGATGATTCGTGTTCGAATCAAGGCTCGAAGCTTAATAAACTAATAAAAATCTACATATAAAAAACTAACATAAAAGATAGATTTTTGTATCGAAAGCAAAGAACAATTAAAATTAAAGACAAAAAATATTTTTACTTTTTTTCCTTTAATAATGGCAGTATTTGAGGACCATTAGGTAGAATTAGTATTGAAGCGTTATCACCATATTTCCGAAGAGATAGCTTTATCACATCTTCAACTGATTGTCCATATTTTAATCCAATATTACCTAATTCATTTTCTTTTAGTTTAGAAACCACAAAAATCTCTGCTTTCATCAGAATGCGGGCTAAAACTTGTATCTCCCATTGCTCAGGAACTACAATTTTTTTATTTAAGATTTTTTTATAGATATCATTTGGTTCCATTCCAGAAAATATTAATTCTTTAAATTTATCTTGTCCTATTCCAATTCCATCAATACATTCATTTACAGAAATAATTGTTCCACCTTTTTTAACTGCTATTTCCCCTATTGCCATACTTTTTACTGCTTGATATAAGTTCAAGTCTAATGGATATCCTCCATTTCCGCAAATAACTATATCATAAGGTTCATCTATTTTTTCGAAAATATGCTTTAATTGATACTTAACTAGTTCCTCATGAATTTTCTCAACATTCCCGGCTAATACTTTTACAATTTCATGTTTTTCATTAATGCAGGTGTTAATAGCAAAATCCACTCCCACCAAATTAAGAATCTCTATTGCCATTTTATGCATTAAATTGTTTTTATATATGCCAAAACGTGAATGGGGAGAATCTATATTCTTAGCAGAATGATTAGCTTGGATGGTTTCTTCACCTGCAATCCCTGGGATCAGAGCCTTCCTTCCTCCACTAAACCCAAAAAAGAAATGAGGTTCCACATAGCCCGTTAATATTTTAATATCACTTTCATAGAAATGCTTATTGATATAAATTGGGGAATCTTCTCTTGTCTTTCCTAAATATTTAAGTGAATCCTTATCAGAAGCTACATGATCAATAATTTTTAATCTACTTCTTAAATTTTCTCCTAAAATTCTCACTAACTCATCCTCTCGAGAAGTTCTATGTAAACCTGTTGCTATTAAAATTGAGATTTGATTATCTTGAATCCCATATTCATTTAATTCTTTAATTAATGCTTCTAGAATAATATGAGAGGGTACAGGTCTAGTAGAGTCAGATACAACAATACAAATTCTATTAAGAGTTTTTTTAGATTTTATTATTTTATAAAGTGGTTCACATTTGAGAGGATTTTTTATAGCTTCCCTAATCTTTTCTACTGGCTCTACTAATCCCTTTTGTTCCTTTGGTCTTAACACTGTGAGATTCCATATGGGATTAAGAGATAAATTTATCCCATTTTTACCATAATCTATTCTCATTTTTTCCCTTTACTTCTATGAACAATTTCTCTGGCTTTCTCAAAAATCTCAGATGTTCTAACTCCTGCGGGACATACAGTACTACAAAGCGCACATAATGTACAAGTTTGGAGAATTTCTACTATGAAATCGTTTAACTCTAATTCTCCAAAAACTAATCCATTTAAAATACTAAGTCTACCTCTCGGACTATATGGTTCGATGAGATAATGAATCCTTGATGGACATTTAGTTACACAAAATCCACATCTCATACATTCTAATTTTAATAATTCATCGGATTTATTTTTGAGATTTCTTCTTTGACTCGGATTTTTCAATATTCGGTTATCTCCTTTACCTATTCCAGGATTTAGAATTCGTTTTGGATCAAAAAGCATCTTAATTTTAGACATTAGTTCAACAACATCAGTACCGTGTTCAAATTCAAGAAATGGTGTTTTTATCTTGCCAATTCCATGTTCACCAGTTAATGTTCCTCCAACTGGAATTATAATTTTCTTGTACAAGTAATCAACAGCTTTCTCAAAATCCTTTATATCTTCTTCATCATTCTCGTTAAACAAAAATGTGGGATGTAAATTTCCTTCCATATGACATATAGTAGCAACTAAAAGATTTTTAGCATTGATTGCCTTAGGTATATCTTCAATTTTTTTTATAACTTCTGAAAAGTCTGAAATCTGTATGGTGCAATCTTCAACACACGTGTTTGGCCTTATTCTTGAAAGTGCTGGAAGGTTTGATTTCCTTGCAAGTATTAATCTCTCTCTTTCCTCTGCTGTTTTCGCAATCTTATAGAAAATAGGATTTTTTTGTATTATTAGGTCCAAAATAATTGAAAATTTTTCTTCAACTTCTCTGTTAGAATCTCCATCAATTTCAGCTAATAATACATATCCATTTGGGAAATCTAGAAATTCTCCTCGTAGAAAATCAGTTACTGCTTTCAAGAGAAGTTTATCCATGAATTCTAACAGATTCGGTACAATACCCTGTTTTCTTATTTCAATAGCAGCATCTCTTAATGAGTCTATATCTTCAAATATGAATAGACCAAGTTTTCTTGCTTTAGGTAAAGGTCGAATTCGCAAACCTATTTTTGTTATAACTCCTAATGTACCTTCAGAGCCAATAAATAGATCTTTCAGATTATAAGAAGAAACTGATTTAAGTACTTTTGATCCTAATTTTACAATTTTTCCATTTGGTAAAACAACTTCTAAATACAAAACATAATTTTTTGTTACCCCATATTTAAAAGCCTGAATTCCTCCAGCATTAGTCGCAACCATGCCACCTATTGTACAAACTGAACTTGAACCTGGATCTGGAGGAAAAAAATATTTATATGGCTTTAAAGTTTCATTCAATTCATCACATATTACTCCAGGCTCAACTTCTACTAAATTATTTATTATATCTATATTAAGTATTCTATTCATTTGACTTAAATCTAATACTATACCGCCATATGGGGTCATCGAACCTGAAGATAGACTCGTCCCACTACCACGAGGAGTTATCGCGATTTTATTATTATTAGCTAATTTCAATATTTCAGAGATTTGTTTTGAATTTTGTGGTAATAAAATCAGATCTGGAATCCATTCCTTATTAAAAATTGATCCCCCAAATGCGTAACTGAATTTAACTTCATATTGGTTAAAGAGAGAATTTTCTCCTACAATTTTTTTAAATTTTTCAAGTAATGAATCAGAAATTTTACTATAATTCATTTCAATTACTAAAAACTTAATTTAATGACTTACTATATTTTCTTAAAGAATTTAAGATATATTTTTTTATTTCAAAAAGTAATTTTAAAATTAATTAATAGTTATTTTAATAAAGAAAAATAAAAGTTATGATAAAAAATTAGTTTTTTTCCGAGGTAATAATTTTGGCGAAAGTTTTAAGAGATTTATGGATTTTAACTGATAGTGGTACAACTGTTTATAGTCGAGTAATTGATCCACGAGTTAATCCACAATTGTTTGGGGCGCTTATGAGTGCCTTAAATACTTTTGCTGAAAAAGTAACTGAAGAAGGGATGTCTAAATTTGAACTAAGCCAAATTCGATTTTCTATAGTTAAAAGAAATAAATTTCTTTTTGTTGCGAGTTCTTCTAATAAAATAAAGGCAAAAAAAATATTTAATGAATTAAGAAATATTTCCGATAAGTTTTTTGAGGTATATTCTGAAGAACAGTTAAGAGCATGGGATTCTGATGTGGGACTCTTTGATACTTTTGAAGAAGTTATTATTAATTCATTAGAAGATAAGGAGAAATAGTTTTTCTTAAAATTTCACATATTTTTGTACTTACCATTTCAATTTAAAATATTTTAAATTTCAATTTCATAACCATAAAAATTTTAAGATAAATTAGATATGGTATTAATGAAAAGCGCATGAATGAAAAAGAAAAAGATAATATTACTAATAAAAATAAAAGATTCTCAGATCGATTAGGTAATCTTGATAACTCTAGAGAACTTGAATCAATTCCTAGAAATAGCTTTATCCCCTCAAATAATCTTGACTATCTTATTAAAAAGTTATCAAATCCAGAATTTTTAGGCTCAATTCATTTGAAAAAAGAAATGAATCCGAATTATCAGCAAGTCGAAAAGATACTTTCAAGTGAACATGAATTAAAACTAACAAGATCCTTAAAAAATACGATTTTCAATCCAGTAACAAAATTTTTGATTATCTCAGCGATTATTTTTAATCTTGTATGGATTCTTTCCATTTACCTTCGTTAATAGAGCAGGTATTTTTATAATCCAAAAAAAATTACTTTATTTTCTCAATAACAAATTTATAACATATTTAAATTTTTTAAGATTAAAATTTATAACTTACAACAGTTATTTAATAAAAATTTTTAGTAGAATAGGTATCAGTTATTTGATATATGATGTTATAATAATAGGTAGTGGAGTTACTGGATGCTCTATAGCACGTACACTTTCAAAATATGACCTAAATATATGTGTATTAGAAAAAGAAGCTGATCTCGCTTCAGGTACTACTAAATCAAATTCAGGAGTGATTCATGCAGGCTATGCAGCTAAAAGAGAGTATATTAAACGATATTTATGTATCAAGGGTAATAAAATGTATACTCAAGCTGCAAAGGAATTGAATTTTCCATTTGAAAGGATTGGTTCTTTTGTAGTTGCTCAAGAAGATGATCAGATAAAAGAATTAGAAGAAGAAAGAAAAAAAGGCATTGAAGATGGTATTCCTGATCTTGAATTGATTTTGGATAAAAAAAGGATAAAGGAAATGGAACCCCTCCTCACGGATAATGTTGTGGGCGTTTTACATGCACCTTCTGCCGGTCTTGCTAGTCCATACGAACTAACCTTTTCATTAGCAGAAAATGCTGCTATGAATGGAGTAAAATTTTTTAGAAATCATGAAGTTGTTAAAATCAAGCATCAAAATTATAAGTTTACTGTAAGGACACATAAAGGAGAATTTCAAGCTAAAAATTTAATAAATGCAGCAGGTCTTTATGCAGCAAGGATTTCTAGAATGTTAGGTTTAGATTATTTCAGCATTACCCCAAGAAAGGGAGAATATGTTTTATTTGACAGAAATGCTATTCAATTAAATAAGATTCTCTTCCCTATGCCTACTAAAATATCTAAAGGAATTTTAGTATGCCCCACATTACATGGCAATACTTTTGCTGGACCAAATGCCCAAAATATTAATGATCCTGAAGACATTTCAACTACTACAGCAGGTTTAAAAGAAATTTTAGATGGGGGAAGATTATTAGTCCCAAGTCTCCCATTAAGAAGTTCAATTAGAAATTTTGCTGGTTTAAGAGCTGTACCAGATACATATGATTTTATAATAGACAACACTGATGTTTACGGTTTTATAAACGTTGCAGGCATTCTTTCTCCAGGTTTAACAGCCACATTCGCTATAGCTGAGAAAGTTGTTGAATTTCTTGAATTATTAGGAGTACAATTAAATGTAAAAGACGATTACAACCCAATCCGTCCTAAACCCGAAAAATTTAAAGATTTCACAAAGGATGAGCTTGATAAAAAAATCCAAGAAGATCCAAGATGGGGAAGAATTATTTGCCGTTGCGAAACAATACCTGAAAAGGAGATTATTAATGCTATCAATGCACCAGTTGGAGCCAATACCGTTGATGGAGTTAAATTTCGTTGTAGACCTGGTATGGGAAGATGTCAGGGTGGTTTCTGCCGTCCGCGGGTTATTGAAATACTTTCAAGAGAATTGAATAAATCGTATGAAGAGATTACTAAAAGAGGAGAAGATACAAACATTTTAATTGGGAGAACAAAAGATATCGTATTGAATGAGATATCAGGAGGGATCGATAAAGAATGAATAAATATAGCATAGATGTAGCTATTATAGGCGGAGGTTCTGCGGGCTTGGCTGCTGCTATAATGGTAAAAAAGGCGGATTTAAATGTATTAATATTAGAGAGGGATAAAGAATTAGGAGGAATTACTCTTCAGTGTATTCATAATGGATTTGGCCTCCATGAGTTTAAAGAAGAACTAACTGGACCTGAGTATATTCAAAGGTTTATCGATCAGGTAAAAGAATTAGATATCCCCTATAAATTAGATACTATGGTAATCGAAATTACCCCAGAGAAAATGATTTATGCGGTAAACAATAAAGAAGGCCTTATCGAGATAAAAACTAAAGCAATAATCCTTGCGATGGGATGTCGTGAAAGAACTAGAGGAGCTATAAATATACCCGGTTTTCGACCTGCTGGGATATATACGGCAGGACAAGCACAAAGATTTGTGAATATTGAAGGTTACTTACCAGGTAGAACATTTGTAATATTAGGTAGTGGAGATATTGGTATGATTATGGCACGTCGTTTAACTTGGGAGGGTTGTCAAGTTAAGGCTGTAGTTGAAATCCAACCTTATGTAAGTGGATTAATAAGAAATCAAGTACAATGCTTAGAAGATTATGGAATTCCACTTATTACAAGTTATACAGTTACTAAAATTCATGGTAAAGATAGAATCCAAGGGGTTACAATATCGAAAGTAGATAGGAATTTTGATAGAGTAATAGGGTCAGAAAAATTCATCGAATGTGATACTCTATTATTATCAGTTGGTTTAATACCTGAAAATGAATTAACAAGAGAAACTGGTGCGGATATTTCAGAAATGGGTGGTCCTGTCATAGATAATAACCTAGAAACTACGATAGAGGGCATATTTGCATGTGGTAATGTATTGCAGGTACATGATTTAGTAGATTTAGTAACTGCAGAAGCGAAAAGAGCAGGATTGAATGCTGTTGATTACATTAAAAATAAATATGGAAAAAAAATTGAGAAGAAAGAAAAAATAAAATGTATTGCAGGTGAAAACGTGAATTACGTGAAACCAGATTTAATTAATCTATCTGATTTATCTAAAGATATCATATTTACATTTAGAGTTAAAAGTCCCGATAGAAGGCTTCTAATTCAATTTAAAGATGACAAAAATAGAATCATATATAAAAGAAAAAGAAGATATGTGATTCCAAGTGAAATGATAGAATTAAAATTAAATTTTAATGAATTAAAACTCGATCCCAGTTGTAAGAACATTCTAGTAGAGGTCGTTCCTCGTCCAGAAGTATTAATTGAGGAAAATTAGTATAGGAGGTTAAATTATGTCAGAATCAAACATCCCGGAAGGATCAAAGGAGATCCGATGTATTGTTTGTCCTACTGGTTGTCTTGTCCATGTTGAAAACATCAATGGAGAATTAGTTATTGAAGGGCATTCATGTAAAAGAGGTGAAGAATATGCAAGAGAAGAATTTATTGCTCCAAAAAGAATTCTTACAACAACTATTAGAGTAGAAAATGGATTCCTTCCTTTAGTACCCGTAAGATCTGATACACCTATTCCTAAGGAGAAACTTCAAGAAACTCTAAAAGAAATCGCAAAAACGAAAGTAAAAGCTCCTATTAAAATGGGAGAGATCTTAATTAAAAAAGTTTTAGGACTGGATGTGAATATAATCGCTAGTAGGGACTTGATAGAAGCATAAATAAAATCATTTTTACATTAATATTAATTGATTGCTTATCAAATCTCTCATCCGTCAATAAATAATTAATTTTAAATATATTTAGAAATAATTGAATATATATTCAATTTTGGTTAAATATTGAAGAATGATTTAAATGAATAAAGCAAGTATTTTAAGAGACTTAGAAGATATTGTCGGAAAAGATTTTGCTTCAAATAAACCAGAAGATCTTTATATATACTCACAAGATCCTGGAGCTTCTGAACCTCGTCCTGTCGATTTTGTAGTAATGCCTAAAACTGTTGAGGAAGTACAGAAAATCGTAATATTAGCAAACAAAGAAATGATCCCCTTAATTCCTATGGGAGGAGGGCTTACTTTAAGTGGATTAATCCTTCCAGTTCATAAGGGAATCGTTATGGATATGAAAAGAATGGATAATATTTTAGAAATTAATAGTTTGGGACGATATGCTGTTTTAGAAGCTGGTGTAACAACAGGATCACTAGTATCATATTTGAAGGATAATCATCCCGATTTACAAGCTCCGGTTCCTGACGCACCCACATCAGCAACAATTGCAGGGAATGTATTAATTCATGGATCAGGTTCTCTTTCTCAGAAATATGGACATCATGCAAATATGATTAATGGATTAGAAGTAGTGTTACCCACAGGAGAAATAGCCAAACTGGGTTCGTGTGCAATTTCGAAATATTGGTTTTCAAAAGCACCAATTCCAGATTTAATTGGTTTATTTACAAGCAGCTTCGGTACTATGGGTATTATTACAAAAGTATCCATAAAATTATTTCCAAAACCAAAAGAACGAGATATCATTTTTGGATTATCTCAAGATTTTGATGGACTTCCAGATTTAGTGTCTAAAATAACCTTTACGGAATTCGCAGAAGATCTTATGATTGGACATTCCCATACACCTAGTAATATGAAAAATTTTTGTACACTTATGGTATATATAACAGGAAACTCAAAAGAAGAAATGGATTTAAAAAGATCTACAATAGAAAACATATTTAAAGAAAAGAATATTCAACTAACTCCAATAATGGGTCAAACGAGGACATATTTAATGGATCATCCTCAATATACAGCTGCGTTTGCAGCAGACTGGAGAAAGGGAGGTGGTTTCGAATACGTCGGGTCGTTTATTCCATTAGAAAAAATTCCTGAAGCATTAGAAAAAGGAGTAATGATTTCAAAAAAATATGGTTTAATACCATCGTTATTATGGAGAATAATAGGAAGGGGTCATGCAGTTATGTTTTCCGTAACATTCCCCTTTAATCGGGCAGATCCCGATGATAGGAAAAATGCTAGAGATGGTTTAGAAGAAACAAATAAAATGGTTTTAGAAATAGGTGGAGTTCCCTGGAAAACAGAATTAATTGGTCAAAAAAATACAATGGAAAGAGCAGATCCGCACTATAAGGAATTATTTAAACGAATTCGAACTCTATTAGATCCAAATGGAATAATGAATCCTGGAAATTGGGAGGTGTAAAAAATGATATCAAATCAAAAAAGACGAGAAGATTTAGGATTAAATTATTATAAACAGATAATACATAGGTGTTTTAGATGTGGTTATTGCAAGTTTACGGGGGATTCTATAGATATTAATTGCCCAAGTTATAAGAAATTCAAATTTGAGTCTTTTAGTACGGGTGGACGTATGTGGTTAATCTATGCATTGGTTAATAATGAACTCGAATGGAGTGACTATATGAGTAAAATTTTATACGCTTGCACAACTTGTGGAAACTGTGGAGAGAACTGTAAACTCTTGTCCCGAAAATTAGGGCAAACATTCGCCGTAGATATAATTGAATTAGCTCGAGCTGAAGCATTTAAAAATGGATTTTGCTCAGAAAAAGCTATTAATTTTGGAAATCATACTGCTAAAGAACATAATCCTTACCTTGAAAAACATGAAGATAGGTTATCTTGGCTCCCTGATGATTTTGAAAATCCCGAAGATCCAGAAATAGGATATTTTGTAGGTTGTACATCATCCTATCGTGAAAAGGAATTAGCTAAAAATACCTATGAAGTTCTCAAAAAAATAGGTGTCAAATTCGCTATCTTTCAGGAGGAATGGTGCTGTGGTTCACCATTACTTAGAACAGGGCAAAGAGAGATTGCAATATCTCAAGCTCAGCATAATATTGAACTGTTTAAAAATAAGAACATAAAAACTATTGTTACATCTTGCGCAGGTTGTTATCGCACCATCAAGGAAGATTACTCAAGAATTTTTTACGATGAAAATTCGGAGGATAAATTACCATTTGAAGTACTCCATATTTCAGAATATATCAAAAGGCTCTTGGATGAAAATAAAATTGAATTTAAAAAGAATTTAGATCAAAAAAGAATAGTAACATATCACGATCCATGTCATCTCGGTCGTCATGCTGGACTATATGATGAACCCAGAGAAATTCTTAAAAAAATTCCTGGGATAGAGTTAATAGAAATGCGAAAAAATAAAGGAGATGCAACTTGTTGCGGTGCTGGGGGCGGAGTCAAAGCGGGATTTTCTGAATGGGCTTTGGAAATGGCAAGCATTCGTATTGAAGAAGCCTTGAAAACAGGAGCAGAAATATTAATGACTACTTGTCCATTTTGTGAGCATAATTTCACAGATGCCATAAAAGAACATAATTATGATATCCAAGTCTTAGATTTAGTGAATTTATTAAACGAATTGTTGTAAAAATAGAAATTAATTAAAAATATAAAAATTAGAAAAAGGAGGAAAAAAATGTTTTTAGAAGAAAAATGTAATAGGGATACATGTGGGATATCCTGTTTAACAAAATGTTATTATATGGACTATTCAGAACAAGAAGCAAAAGAAGAATTTGAAAAATTAATCAGGGGTGAACCTTCCCCCGTAACATCAAAATGCATCACCTGCTGTGCCTGTACCCAATATTGCCCATATGAAGCAGATCCCTTTGATCTCATTAGTAGGAGAATGGAAGAAACAGGAACCTTTATCGGAGGTGAACGCGCTGCCATGCAGATGAGAGGCGCTAATGCTATGCCCTCATCATTAAAAGAAGGAGATCCTGATAAACCCGTAATGAATCTTTGTACCGTTAATATGATTGCAGGATCAATTGAAGGACAGTTATTCGAAGGATTAACTCTTCTTCAAGGAGGAGATTATTTCTGTCAAATTGGTGGATTTCATGCTGGAATACCAAGTATGGTCAGAGACAATGCCCAGAAATTCATTGATACCATTGCTAAGGTCATTCCTGATAATAATCATCTAATTTGTTTCCATGATGATTGTTTCATGATGCTAGACCATTATGCAAAAGATTTTGGGATAGAAGTTCCGTTTAAATATATCCATATAATTGAATATCTTCGAGATTATGTAAAGGAGAATCTCGATAAAATAAACAAGCTAAACATCAAAGTTGCATACCAACAGCCCTGTGCCTCTCGAATAAATTTAGATGCCTTTAAGAAAAAAGATAAAATGCTCGATGAGCTATTTGAATTGCTAGGTGTTGAACGAGTAGAGAGAAAATATGACCGAGAGAGAGCGCTCTGTTGTACAGCAGTAATCTCTCCTAATGATGAATATTGGAAAATGAACATAGCTGATGCCAAGAATGCTGGAGCAGAAGCAATGGTGTTTCTCTGTCCAGTTTGTTGTCTATATTTAAGGAGCAAGGCTCAGGCTGAAGGATTAGAACCTTATTTCCTAAGCAATCTGGTAAGGGAAGCCTTGGGTGAAAGTCTCCCGAAAGGAAGAGCGGGAAAAATATATGAGTAATAATAAGATAAAAATATAATTTTATTTTTTTAATTTTTAGTTATCCTCTTTCTATACTATTTTAATAGTCTAATTCCTCACCAAGAGCGATTCTGCATAAATCACTTAACAAATATGATTTTAATCCCTTTCTCTGTACTTTAGATCCCATGGATTCTTGGCACATTGGACAAACAAATATACATGCTTCCGCACCATGATCAATCATATCCTGGATATTTTTATCTTGAGTTGGTGCTCTTAAATCAGTTTTACCAAACGTAGCAAATGGTGCTGCACAACATAGTGCATTCTCTCTATCGTAAACTCTTCTAACTCTTTCCACCCCAATAAGATCACAGATATTATCAACAAATTTTTCAATTTCAGGAATAAATCTATTAGAGCAACTTCGTTGATAAGCTATTTTCATATTCAATTTATTTATTTCTGATTCATGTTCCTTGAGATATTCATAAAGATATTCAAAGAGATGAATTGGTTTGAACCCTACAGGTAATTCTATATTGTTTCGCTCACAGTATGAAGTATAAAAGCCGTAACACTCATCATGGAAGCAAATCATTTCCTTAATTCCTTGTTTTTTTATGTTATTTAAGATTATAGGAGCTCTCTCTTTGATAACAGAATCCTTTGCAACATGGTGATATAGCAAGTTACAAAAATATGAAAGACCACTAACATATTGTAGGTTTTCAAATAATTTACCCTCCATATTCTTAGCGTTTGTTCGTGGGAAAGCACATTTATTTAGCACTGGTTTATTGGGGTCTATATCCTTTAATCTTAATTCATCATGCGGTTTATATCTCTGTATTGAAGCTTCCAACATCTGAGAAGGAATATTGAATGTATTGAACTTTTCCTGCATTTCTGTTTTTAGATCAAATGGGTGTGAGTTATGCGGGCAATATTCATCACATGCAAAACAGGTAACACATTCTTTTAAGACAAAAGAATCTTCCCCATTTATCATTTTTTCCATTTCTATTCTTGCTGTTTCTTTATCAATATCAATCCATTGACATTTCGTTAGACATTCAACATTACAATTAAAACAATTCGATTTGTCAAACATAATTTAATCCTTTTTGGGAATTTTATAAATTAAGATTCAAATATACTGAAAATATTTTTAATTTTATGAAAATATGGTTAGGAAACCATTATTTTTAGATTCTTTTCTTCATTTCTAATTTTAGAAGTTATTATTCGTAATATATATTAGGTAATTACAAATTTCTGAACTAGATCAAATTTTTGAGGTTCATAAGAATTTATATATCGGAGCCTATTGGCCCAGATTAAATTTTAAAATGCTTAAAGATATTGGAATAACGGCCATTGTAAATTTAATGGAAGAAAATCTTTACAATCCCACTAATTTAGGCTTTCACTATTTACACAAAGGATTTCC
>JBHLOJ010000065.1:0-18490 GCA_048940605.1 Promethearchaeota archaeon | reverse complement strand
TCAAATTGCTCAAATCCTTCTAAATCATTAAAATCTATGAATAAAAGTATATAATATATTTAAATTATTTTGAAAATTCTTAATTATAGTTGAAATTTCTTTTACAAAAAACTTATATGACTTCTTTAAGAATTACAACACCTTGTCGGATACATCTTTCTTTAATAGATGAGAATGGCTATATAGGTAGAGTTGATGGTGGAATTGGTCTTATGTTAGACCGTCCTAATGTAATACTTGAAGCTTCAAACAGTGCAAAAGAATTTAAAATTGAAGCTCATAAATATTATCGAGAATCAATTGAAGTGATAAATGAAATTGCTTCTAAAGTCTTTAAAACATATAGTATTAGCAATAAAAATTTCCACTTCAACCTTAAAAGATACTTTCCTTCACATGTAGGGTTAGGCTCTAAAACACAATTATCTTTGGCAATAGCCTGCGCAATAACAAAATTAAAGAGTCTTAATCGCTTAACTACTGAACAATTAACCCAACTAGTTGGACGAGGAGGTACATCAGGAATAGGATGGAGAGGTTTTGAAACCGGAGGTTTTATTCTAGACGGAGGGCATGATTTTGGGAAAGGTAAAGAGAAAGAAACGTTTTTACCATCATCAGCTGCGTTCTCAGTTAATCCTGCCCTAACTATTTCAAGACATGAAATTCCTGAAAATTGGAGGTTTGTTTTAGTAATCCCTAATGTAAAGAAGGGAGCATATGGGGATGAGGAGATTAGAGTATTCCAAAAATATGCTCCAATTCCTGAAAGCGAGGTAAATGAAGTATCTCATCAAATATTAATGAAAATCATCCCTAATTTAATTAAAAACAATTTAAAAGGCTTTGGGGAAGGTCTAAAAAGAGTTCAAAGCTTAGGTTTTAAAAAAATTGAAATAGATCTACAACATGATGTCGTTAAAGATCTATTAAAATTTTTTGAGGATTATGGTCTAAAAGCATATGGAATGTCCTCATTTGGACCTAGTGTTATCGGAATCGTAGAATCAGATATAGAGGCTGAGCATCTCTTAAAAGCAGTTCAAAAGAATCAGATAAATGGAGGAGGTCACATTTATATCTGTAAACCGAATAACACTGGAGCAAAAATCGAATATATTGATTGAATCGAATGTCGAATGATAAAATTTATTTCTCACCTGATTTAAATACGAGAGAAAGGGCTTGTTTTGAAACTGGCATTAAACTAGGTGCCCTTTATCATATTCTCTCCGGTATTCCTATAAGCTCAGATGAAAAGACCATTAGTTCAATAGAAAAAGGAATTGAAGCAGCTATATCATGTCAACCTTTTGTTAAATCTGTCCGAATTATTTTAGATAGAGATAAAATAGTAGGCACAAAATTTACAGAATTTGATTATGATGAAATATCGGGTAAAATCATTCGTGCAGAATTAACTCTTAAATATGAGAATATTGAAGTAGTTGCAAAAATAGATTGGATAGAAGAAATGCAATATCCCCTCATGTATATTGAAAAAATCCAAGAATTATAAAATCTAAATCTAGAGTTAAACTTCTAATACTTTTACGAATTTCGAAATTAAGTCTAGGGATTTAATTACCTCATCATTCTTAGTAAATCTTTTAATAATTTGCATGTAATCAATTATTCTATTATGAATACTATGAAAAAGTTGTTGATTTTTTCTTTCTTTAGCGAGTTTTAATCGCGTAGCTAATATTAAAATTTCTAAAATTAAGTTTTCTGCTCTATTAAATACTTTAAAAGACTCCCTTTTCTTAATTATAGAATAAGTTTTCAACTTAAATTCTGAAAGTTCTAATTTTCCTAACGAATTTTCCTTGGTAATTTGATTTTCTTCAATGGTTTCACAAAAAGCAATTGCCCAAGCTTGTTTTATATATGGAAATTTAATTTTATCAAAATCGTTAGATTCTTTAATAAGAGCTTTAATACCTTTCTCGTTTATGAAATCATAATATCCGTAATATTCGATTGGAAATTCTTTTAAACCAATACGTGAATTTGGATCTTTTAAAGATGCTAAAGAATATAGAAAAATGTTATCAACAAAATTAATAGAAGCAAGTCCATTTTCCTTTACGTTTTTATATGTTGTAGTGTTTGGATAGGGTGTCATTTTGATAATAAAATCATCTACTAACCGTATTCCCATACAAGCGGCATTTGGTATTGTTTTATCTTTATCTTTTGTTAAAGTTGTTACTAATACTTCATATAAATAATTTTTATGTATCCCAATATCTTTATAATTGATTTTCATTGTCAATAAAAAATCTGTACCTCTTTAATTTGATTTTGTTTAAATTTGATCCTTTTTACTATTATCATTATTTTCTATTCTTCGGGTTAAACCAGACCAATGAACAGTTTTAACTCCTGTACTTTTAGCAATTTTTAATAAATATTCAATTTCATCTTTAGTCATTAGTGGCTCATCTTTCAAAATCCAATCTATATCTAATCTAGCATATTTTTCAGAACACAACCGATTAAAACTTAGTAAATCCCATCTTTCTGGAATGTTATTTAGGTTTTTTACAATAAATTCTCCGATTCCGCTAACATTTTCTTCAGTTGCAGTGTAATTAGGAATTAAAGGAGTTCTAATCCATAGTTGTTTATTATTCTTTTTTATATAATCCGCAATCCAAATAGCATTCTTTAAGATTAAATCGTTTGAAATACCTGTAAAACGTTGATGCTTTTCTAGATCAATTTCCTTGATGTCAAATAACATAAGGTCGACATAAGGTAATAATTTTCTGAAAATATGTTCTGGGGCATATCCACATGTATCGAGAGTAGTGTGAATCTGATTCTCTTTACACATTTTAAGAAATTTTAATATAAAATCTGACTGAATTGTAGGTTCACCACCAGATACAGTAATACCTCCTTTAGATTGAGTGTAATATACTTTATCCTTATTGATTTCATAAAATAAATCATCTAAATTCCAGTATTCTCCCCACATATGTAGAGCAGTACTCGGACATTCATCAGAGCACTCACCACAACATATACATATATTTCTATCAATTTTTAATCCATTTTCACTGAATGAGAGAGCCTTATATTTACATATATCAATACAAGTATTGCATCCAATGCATTTATGTTTGAACCATTCAAGTTGTCTCTCTTTCAAAATTGACTCTGGATTATGACACCATATACATTTTAATGGACATTGTTTGAAGAACACAGTAGTTCGAATCCCTGGACCATCTTCAGTGGACATCCTTTGAATATTAAAGATTAATCCTTGTTCTGTTCTAACCATGCTACTAAATAAATAAAGAATAAAAAAAATATAAACTAATATTAATTACTTAAGCCTTTCCTCAGATAATTTTAAATGATCTGTTTCCACTTGAACAAAAGCTTGAAAAATTTCTTTTACTCGAGGATTTTCCGCAGCCGCAGCCGCTTCCCCATAAAATTTTATAGCCCTGTCTTCTCTCGAATGAGATTCTTCAAGATTTGGTTCATACTTCTGAGAACATTTATCGTATTCGGGGAAATCAACCTTCTTCAGTTTCAAAATCTTCTTCCAAACAGCCGCATGTTCTGCTTCGACCTTAGCAAGGATCTTAAACAACTTCTGACCATCTAATTCTGGAGTTTTCTTACTCGCACATTTATAGAAGATGTTATTAGATATTTCAACTTCTAATGCTTTCTCAGCATTTGTTTTATCAACTTCATTTAATTCAACTTCCCAATCACCAGTATCATCATACTCTTTGGAATCTATAAGATATTTCTCATATGCGCCGCAGAATGGACACCTTGCGGGCTTATCCGTTGTTGAAATATAAGCCTCCCCACAAATTTTGCATACCCAAACTGTAACTGCCATAGTTTTCACACTAAATATATATTGATTTAATTTTTTTATATTAATTCGATTTAATTGAATTATGATTAGAAATTCATAGAATTATATATAATTTTAACTTAAAATCTAAAAGTAGAATGATTATCCTTATTATTGATTAAATTTTCTAAAATCATATAGAAATAACTGAATGTGAAAAAAGTAGTTTGATGGTACTTGCCTAGAGTTATTGGAGTTGATCCTGGAAGTAAATCTTGGGATTTTTTTGGTTTGGAAGATAGTGAGATAATTCTAGATACTTCATTGCCTACGAAAAATGTAACTAGTGATCCTCGGAAAGTAATTACCATCATAAATTCAATCGAAAATCTAAATATGATGGTTGCCCCAAGCGGGTTTGGACTTCCTCTAAAAAATGTTCATGACTTAACCGAGAAAGACATTTTTTTCACATTACTAAAGTTTGAACAAAAAGAAAAAGACAAGCTTTTAGGTCTTGGAGAGGTTTTACGACTAATTAAAGCCCAAAATATACCTGGTGTCATTGTTCCGGGAGTAAAACATCTCCCCACTGTTCCTAAATATCGTAAAATTAATAAAATCGATATGGGTACCGCTGATAAAATATGTACCGCAGTAACAGGAATAAAAGATCAAATGGAACGATTTGAAATTACTCCAGAGAACACTAACTTTATCATGGTTGAAATTGGGTATGGGTTTACCGCTGTACTTGCTATTGAAAATGGCCAAATTATAGATGGCATTGGAGGTAGTAATATAATGGGTTTTAGAGCTTGTGGTTCTCTTGATGGGGAATTAGCTTACTTAATTAAAAATATTAATAAGAATAATATATATAAAGGGGGAGTATCTTTTATTGCCGGATATTCCAATTTGAGTTTAAAGGAAATTACACTCCTAGCCGAAAAGGATGAACAGACTAAAACAGCACTCAAGGCCTATCTCTCGAGTGTGAAAAAAGCTGTTTTCGGTATTTCTTCATCATTTTCAAAAAAAGAGAAAATTACTGAAATATTATTGGCAGGGAGAGGTGCCAATCTATCCTATTTAAAAGAAAAAATAATTATTGGATTAAACGATGTCGCCCCTGTAAGAATAATGAGGTCCTATAGCCAAATAGCAAAACGTGCTGCCCAAGGTGCTGCATTTATCGCCAATGGAATATTGGGTGGTGAATATGAACCAATAGTAGATAATTTAAAAATAAAACAAGCTTCTGGTTCAATTTTAGATGATATATTTATCCCATTTGAAAAAGAAAAATGGATACGTGATTTAGATTAAAGTTTTAATAATCACTGGTCAAAATAGTTATGAAATTATAGAAAATATTGTTAATCCCATAAAAGAACATGATATTACTATTGTAAAAGCACCAGTATCCATATCTGCTTTTTTATCTGAAACTATTACCTCCAAAATTTTAGAAATTACCGAAGTTTCAAATTTCAATGTGATTTTATTACCTGGATTTGTGCAATGGGATTCAAGTAATTTAGAAAAACGTTTTTCAGTTAAAATTAGAAAAGGTCCTGAATTTGCCTCTGATTTGCCTATGATCTTAAATAATTTGGATAAAGTGGATCTCTCTAATATTATACCTGCAAATAGACTATTAGAAATATCAGGTGAAAATGAATATTATGAAGCTGTTAAGAAACAATTAGAACTAAGTAAAAAAGAGATAGGAAATCACACTTTTTACATAAGGAAGGACAAATCGGATCTACTCATTGGTAAGAATTTACCCCCTCCAATTATTGCTGAAATAGTTAACTGCACGGTAAAAGATGATGAAAATATATTCAAAAAAGTTGGATATTATGTCGAATCTGGAGCAGATATCATAGATATTGGGTGTGTTTCGAATAAGCCTAATCCAGAAAGAGTAAGGGATATAATCAATCTTATTAGAACAAAATATGATATTCTCTTAAGTATTGACTCGATGGACAGTAAAGAGATCAACGCGGCTATCGATAATGATATTGATCTCATTCTAAGTTTAGATTTGGGTACCTATAAAGAATTTATAAATATTCCTAAACAGATTCCAGTTGTTATACTCCCCACTAACTTAAAAAAAGCTTATTTTCCTAAAGAACCAGAAATTCGTGTAAAAAATTTGTTCAAACTAACAAAACTACTACAAGATAATGGATTCAAGAAATTAATTGCTGATCCGTTGTTAGAAACTCCTATTCACCCAGGTATTTCTAATTCTTTGAGTACCTATTTTCTTTATAAAAAACAAATTAAACAAGAAAAATATAAAAAACTCGAAGTCCCACTTTTTTTTGGAATTTCAAATGTAGTCGAGTTAATGGATATTGATTCTGTAGGGATTAATGGTCTTTTAGCAAGTATAGCAATTGAATTAGACATAGGGATACTCTTTACTGTTGAACATAGTACTAAATTAACAGGAGGTGTTAGAGAACTAAAAGAAAGTGTCAAGTTAAACTATGTGGCCAATCATAAAAGGACACCCCCCATCAATCAAGGTATTTCAGTTTTTAAAGCGAAAGGAAAGACTAGTCAAAAAATGCCCAAGATTGATATTTCAAAATCAATTCTAATTGATCAATCCTTAAATGATTACTCTCCAGATGAAAAGGGTTATTTTAGAATTTATACGAATGATTATACTAAGAAGATTTATCTTCTTTTCTATTCAAATGAAGATGAGTTACTTGAGACAATTGTTGGAGACAACGCTGAAGATATTAGCAAGACAGTAATTAATCGTGATTTAACTTCAGATGCGTATCATCTAACCTATTTAGGACGAGAAATAAAAAAAGCTGAAATTTGTTTATCTCTTGGAAAACCATATATTCAAGACGAATAAATAAAAAAAAAGAGATTTGATTCAGAGAATCTCTTCGAGGTTTTTAATATTTGGTCTTTCAGGAACTAGCAAAGGACCTAGTTCTGCCATATTTTTACCTAAACTAGCACTGTGTGTCTTCAATGCCTCCTCGTCTTTGTAAACTTCGTAAAACATAATAACATTTGGATCTTGCTTCACAGTGTATGGAGTATATTCTAAAGTTCCAGGCTCAGATTCCTTTATCTTAGGAGCTAGCTTTTTTAAAACTTCCTTAGCTTTTTCCATATTTCCTTCTCTTACTTTTACTGTTGCGATTAAAGTTATAGGGATAATAACCACCAATTATTAATTCTTATTGGGAAAATGTTTTGATTTTAATAAAAATTACTAATTGTACTCATGAAAAGTGAAAATATAATTAATAATGAATTCTTTAAAAAAAATGCTACAATAAATATTCTAATTATTTTACCAATTAATATAATTTAAAGGGTAGGTAATTATGATTCCAAAAAAAATGAACTCACTTCTTAAAGAAAGGTTACCTGAAGTTACTCTTAAAACTCGACTTAAAAAGGATAATGGGAAATGTTATTTAGAATTTAGTCATGTTGATGAGCATCTTTTATCTCGACTTGGAATAGTTGCTGATAAATTGGGACCATATCTTGTTTCCTGTATTTGGGATGAAGATTCACAATTAGAAATTGGTGGATATTTGATTGTAGATAATTTGAGTATGGGAAAACCGAGTATGGGGGGAATAAGGATGCTTCCTAATATAACACCTTCAGATATACATAATTTAGCTCGGGGTATGACTCTAAAAAATGCGGCTGCAAACCTGCCTTATGGTGGTGGGAAGTCAGGGATAATTGCTGGAAGGGATCTCTCTTCAAAAGATCGTAATCAAGTAATACGCGGCTTTGCACGATTAATTCGTCGATATATAGATCTCTATCTACCTGGACCTGATGTAGGTACTAATGATGCTGATATGAAGACTATAGCCATAGAAAATGGATTGGATAATGCTCTCTCTAAACCTGTTGAAATGGGAGGAAACCACATAGATGAATTAGGAGCTGCTGCCGGTGGGGTCGTAATCGCTCTTCAAAGATTACTTGAAATAATGCCACGATTAAGAGTTCTTCCTCAGTTTGCTAATCTTGAAATTCCGGATGCAGAGGATCTTAAACTTTTAATTCAGGGTTTTGGGGCTGTAGGAGCTCATGCTGCTCGGATATTAAATGAAAGAATTCCTACTGCTAAAATAATAGGTATAAGTGATATAGAAGGTTATTTATATAATGCATCTGGATTACCCATTGAGAGCCTGTTTAAATTATGGAAGGAAAAAATCATAGTAACCACTAATTTTTTCAAAGAAGAGATAATTTCGGAGGGATACAAACATCCTACCAAATTTTCTACAAATGCAAATAATTTACTCCTTGAAAATGCTTTTTGTTTAGTTCCCGCAACGCCAGTTTTTAATTATTTAGGAGTCCGTTCGTCTGAATCTCCTTCAATGGTTGTTGATCGAATGGGTAAATGGTCATTAATTATCGAAGGTGCTAATACCTATAGTCCGGATCCTAATAGAAAAGCAGCACGAACAAGAATGGAACAAATTGTTTATAGGGAAAAGGGAGTCATGATTGCCAATGATTATTTAGTTAATTCAGGAGGAGTTATTTTTGCCGCTCAAGAGCATCTCATTAAAACACCAGACCATTTACAAATACCTGAAGAAATGTTAGGGAATCATGATGCCATAGAAAAATGGCTCGATAATCATTCTAAAGATTTTGCTGAACTTTCAAAACGTCGTTTATTAGCGGGAGAAGAATCTCGAGAGGATGTAATTCATCATAATATGATCGAATTAGTTGATTTGTTAGCAGAAAATCCAGACATGCTCCCCAGCTCAGCAGCTGAACGAATTAGCCTCCAACGCTTAACTACAAAGGAAAGTGAACGGACAGCAAAAGATATCATGATTTCAATACCAACTATTGATGTAAATGGTAGCATCCAAGAAGCCGCCGAATTAATGATACGGGAAAATAGTGGAATAATAGCAGTATTATCTGACGAAAAACTTGTAGGAGTTGTAACAGATTGGGATGTAACTGCTGCAGTTGCATCTAATAAATGCAACGTTAATCTTGACAAAATTATGACTAAGGATGTTATTACAGCTTCACCTGAATTTTCTATTATAGATATTGTTCGTGAATTAGAACAATATCAGATTTCTGCGATGCCAGTAGTAGAAAAAGGAAAGGTATTAGGCATGGTTAATACGGATCTGATTGCACAACGGTATATTTTAGATTATTTACAAATTCACTAATGCTTAATAATATTTCATGATATTATATAAGGTATCTCTCTGTGCAGGGTATTTTCCTGCATTTTTAATTATTTTAATAATCTCTTCTGCAGGAAGATATTCACCATATTCGGCTCCTGCACTCTTTGATATATTCTCTTCGATTAAAGTTCCACCAAAATCGTTTACTCCGTAATTTAAAGAGACTTGTGCAAATTTTGGACCTAACTTAGGCCAAGAACATTGTAGATTATCTATATAATTATTAAAAAAGATTCGCGATACACAAAATAATTTTAAATCTGCCATACCATAACTAGGATTTAAAGGATACGCTTCTAGCCTAGATAAAATAGGTTTTTCTTTTACAAAGGGTAAAGGTACCAATTCTGTGAAGCCTTTTGTTTCTTTCTGGATTTCTCTTAAGACATTTAAGTGCTCAATTCTATCCTTTTCTGATTCTATATGCCCATACATAATAGTAGATGTTGTTGGGATACCTATATTATGTGCTGTAGTGATTATATCTATCCATTGTTGAGTAGTAACTTTATTGGGGCAAATTATCTTACGAATCTTATCAACTAAAATTTCTGCTGCAGTTCCTGGAATCGAATCTAACCCTACTTTTTTTAATTCCCTTAAGGTGTTCTCTACTGAAGTCCCATATAATTTTGACATGAAAAATATTTCCTGTGGTGAAAAAGCATGAGTATGCATGTTCCTATCGACTTCTTTAACTGTTTTGAGAATATCTAAATAAAACTCAAACTTAAGCTCTGGATTTATTCCTCCTTGTATGCATACTTCTGAACAATTTGAATTCTTAGCTTCAATTACTCGATCTCTAATTTGTTCTAAACTAAGTAGGAAGGCATCTTCATGGTTTTTTGGTAGACTAAATGAACAGAATTTACATCCTTGAAAGCACACATTTGTAAAATTAATATTTCGATTAATTACAAAGGTTACAACATCTTCTTTTTTTCTAGAACAAATTTCATTTGCTGTATACTGTAGGGCAAAAAATTCTTTTCCATGAACTTTCAGCAATTTCAATGCTTCTTCAGAAGTTATTTCACTATTATCTAACGCTTTCTCTAAAATTACTTTTATTTCTCCTTCTATCTGATTAAATATCTGAGAAACCATCATTAATATTTATATTATCTATTGTTTTTTTTATATTTTCTGAGCAGAATCCATTACTTTCTATAAATTTATCATAAATTGGGAGTCTTTCTTTGAGGAGATAACCGTTAGATTCACATATTTTATTTAATTCATCAATTTTAGGCCATAAACTTTCTGGATTAATATAATCTACTGTAATTGGTGAAATTCCTCCAAAATCATTTATCCCCATCTTAATAAACTCTTTCTCATATCCTGATATTAAATTTGGGGGAACTTGAATAGCAATATTATTTTCAAATATAATTTTTGCAATCCCAACAACTCTTAGAATATCTTCAATTCTAATCATTGTTTTTGGTTTGTATGGGATACCTGATTTATACACAAAATTTTGAATTATTACCTCTTGGATATGACCATAAGAGTCATGGATTTTTTTAATCAAAAACAAGTCTTTTATTCTATCTTCTAAAGATTCTCCAATTCCTAAAAGCAAACCTGTTGTAAAAGGTATTTTTAATTTTCCTGCATTTATAATGTGGTCAATACGGTTTTTTGGGAGTTTTCCTGGAGAATGCTCATGAACACCTCCTTTCTCAAATAGACTCATAGATGTACTCTCAAGCATTAACCCCATACTGGCATTATAATTCTTTAATTGCTTTAATTCGTCAAAAGTAAGGATTCCTATATTTGTATGAGGTAATACGCTAACTTCTAATAGATGTCTTGATAAGTCTTTTACAAATTCAATAAAATTCTTATAATTCCTCTTTTTTAATTCCTCTTTTACTTCTTTAAACTTTTCTACTCTTTCTCCCGAAACAACTAAAGCCTCCTTACAATTGTACATAATTCCTTTCTGTATTATCTCTTCTATACACTCATCTTCAAGCAAAGTTACATTTCCATCTCCTTCAATTTTAGGGATTCTATAATTGTAAAAACAATAACCACAAAAATTTTGACAATAATTAGATAGTGAAAGAGTGAAATTTTTTGAATAAGTTATTATGGATTTTTTCTCATTAGATAACAGTGATTTTATTTCTCTTATCCTCTCTCTTAATTTCCTAAGAGAAAGATTTGTTAAATTATTAATCTCTTCTTGACTCATCGATGTCTCCTTATATACTTTAAAACCACATAATTATCCCTGTGCTTTAGTTCAATCAAATCAAATTTTAGTGCTTCATTCATGGATTCAAATCCTATTCCCTCTACTAAGCTCGTTGCTTCTTTCCCCCCAACAATCCAGGGTGCTATAGTTAACCTTATTTCATCAATCAAATCATTTTCTATGAAACTCCAATTCAAATTTCCCCCGCCTTCCAGCAAAATAGTTTGGATTTCTAATTTTTTTAGAAGTGGCATAAGTTTTCTTAAATCTACTTTTTCTCCTTTTCCTGATTGGATAACTTTAATCTTTTTTTCTTCATATTTACTTATTTTTTTAATCGGAACATTTTCTGTCGTACAGATAATAGTAGGGTATTTCTCTGGTTCAAAAGAAATGACTTTGGATTCGATTGGAATCGTAAGATTACTATCTACAACAATCCTGTAGTATCCTGTATGTTCATAAAATTTAATATGTAATTTAGGATTATCTTTCAAAATTGTGCCCTTACCGACCATAATTGCATCTACTTGAGTTCGTAGTTTATGAACCTCTTTCCAATCTACTTCATCTGAAAGTTTAGGATCTCCCTCTTTGGAAGCAATTTTCCCATCAATCGTCATAGCTGCGCTTAATATGATGTAAGGTTTTTCAAAGCCTCTCAAATACTACATCTCCTTTCACATAGGTTCTTATAATGTTCTCTGATTTTGTTCTTTGTACGATTATATCAAATATATTGTTCTTATTCAAATTATTAGTAAAATAGTTAGGTCTATTTAAGTCTATTAAAAAGAAATCAGCTGTTTTTCCTTTTGAGATTGATCCAAATTCATGTTCAATGCGAAGGTTCCTAGCTGCATTAATCGTAACCATTTTCAGAAGTTCTCTTGAGGTTAATTGGATTGATTTATTATAACTCCCCAATACTCTCGAAATTCGATATAAATAACGCATCTCTTCAAACAAATCTAAACTATTTACCATCACATTATCCGTTCCTAATGAGATAGGAATCCCTAGTTGTAAGATTTCATTAATAGGGGGGAATCCCACCCCAAAATAACCATTACAACGAGGACATAAAACTAAAGATTTTCCTTCTCTTTGAATTTTGATGAGATCTTTTCTAATTAGCTTTGTTCCATGGATGATTACATCAACTAAATTATCATTAAACATGTCATTTAATAAATTGGGATCATGATACTTCTCAGCACAATGACAAGCAACCATTTTTTTTGAATTTTGCTTAGATTTGATTACAAATTCCTTATTCTTTGTCGAAATTTGTTCGTAACTAGCTAATCCAACACCATCTCCTAATTCAAAAATTACTTCTATTTCACTCTCATCCATAAATCGACCATAGATTAAACAATTTATTAATGTATTATCTAAGGCTTTTCTCAAAAGTTTTACGCCTTCAGCACCGCCTTCTCTAAAATCTACAAAGCATGTAATTCCATTCGAAAGCATTTCAGATACAGCATTTTTGATACCTAAAATTATAACTTCTTCTGGGGTTTGTCTCAATAATTTATGCTTTAGACCAAATGGCGGTTCTACAATCTCGCTTAACTCTTTATTAAACCCTAATTCCTTAGCAAAGCTATCCCCAATATGTACATGAGAGTCAATTAAACCCGGGATCATTAATGTAGATTGATTATTTTTTAAAGGTTGAATGTTCTCTTCAGGATCTTCATGAGTTATTTTAGTGATTCTCCCATTGTTTTCAAGTTCTACAGAAACATTCTTCTTTAAATCTAAATTTTCTCCAATTAACGCATATGGGCTGTTGATTATTGTTTTTCGCATTATTAAATTCGCTTGATTATAATGGTTGAAGTTATTTTTAATATTATACTATAACATTAAGTTATTTCAAATTATCTAATTCTTTTGTTGTAATGAATTCTTTATTTTATATTAACTATTAAAATCGATTCTTCTTTTTCTAAATTAGAGAAAAAAAAAAAATATTTTGAAACTGGTGAGTAAAAATTCATAAATTTAAAATGGACCTACAAGATTCTGGTTCCGAATTTGATATTGCAATTGATAAAGTTGGGATAGTTGAATTAGAGAAAAAAGTTGATATAATACAGGAGGATAAAAAATATTCCTTTTATCCTAAAATATCAGCCTTAATTGACCTTCCTGCTCAACAACGTGGCATTCATATGTCTAGAACTTCTGAAACCATAGAAGAAGTCATAAATGAGGTAATTTTCAAACCAACACCTACAATTGAGTTAGTAGGTGATAGAATAGTTCGAAAGTTGTTAGAACGACATCCTTATACTTCAAAAGCAGAAGTTAAGTTAGAAGGAAGGATAATTGTACAAGTTAGGGAAAATAATGCTAGAAATATCCAAAAATCATACGATATTAGCTCTCATGTTAAAGCAAACAGAACCCCATCTGGAGAAATTGATTATTTATATCTCATTGGAGCAAGTGCAGTCGGAATGACAGTATGTCCATGTGCAAAAGAAATGTCCCAGGAATATGCAGCAGAAATTATCAAAACTAGAAAAGATATTAACGTTTCGGAAGATGATCTTAAAAAGTTAATTAATATTCTCCCATTTTCATCACATAATCAAAGGTCAGTTGGCACAATTGTTGTTCAAATTAAAGATTTATCCAATCATAAAATTGATGTATTAGACATAATTGACGTGATAGAAGAATCTATGAGCGGTAAGATACAATCTGTGTTAAAGAGACCTGAAGAAGCTGAATTAGTAAGAAGTGCACATTTAAAGCCTCTCTTTTCTGAAGATGTTATTAGGGAAATGGCAAAGAAGTTTATCCTAAGAAATTTCCCTAATTTGGAAGATAATTTTAAAATAAAATTTAAAATCGTCTCTCACGAATCGATTCACCCTCATAATGTGTATGCTGAGTTAAAAACCACAATCGGGAGTTTAAAGACCAGTTTAAAAATAGGAGATTAATTATTATATATTTTTCAAGTTTCTTATTTTCTATTGTTTGTGAAGTGTTTTAAGATGACTATATAGTTTTTTACAGACAAAATTTTTGGGTTTTTTCTAAAATTTACAGGAATCGGGGCATTACATCGAGAACAAAGGTTTGAACTTCGCAACCAATCCTTAAATTCGTCTGCATGAGCAGGATATCGACAAGTGGGACACAAAATAATTCCTCTTCCTCTGTCCTCAGGAAGTTTCGGCAATTTAAAACAAAAAATACATTTAAAATCCTCTGTTGATAAGCGTGCTGCTGTTGGTTTATAAATATTAAAATTAGTAATTTTTCTGGCGCTTTGTTTCCTTGTTACAGAATGTGTAGTTATTTTGGATCTTGATGTGGTAGATAGTCTATGTGTTGTTGGTGTTGTACTTGATGAATGACTAACTGATCTTGATCTACTAGTTACAGTTCTAGTCGAGGGTGTAGGAGAAGAACTTGTAGTCATATGTAAACTTTCTCTGTATCTTCTAGGACTTGAATTGCTTCGAGGTGATGTCAATTGATTTAATCTATTTGTACGTTGTGTTATATAATCTCTTGTCAACTGCGGTAATCGTGATTGGGTCCCAAATAATCCAGGGATAATACCTATTAATATAGAACTGATAAGTAAAATTAAAAGATTTAGATCTACAATATATGTAGCTGTGTTGTCAATAGAAGAATAGAAACTTATCCAATAAATAATTATAAAAGATATAATTGAGACACCCAAAATATATCCAAATTTACGGGCACTAACTGATTTCGTTCCAAAATATATTACATTATATTTTTTGAAACAGCGATACAGAGAAATTGAACCATATAATATATAGGGAGATCCAAATAGAAAGCTCCACCAGCTTAAATATAATTCTGTATCTTCTAGAAGATTTTCACCTAATAAACCTGTAAAATTTCCCCAGATTGAATAGAAAATCCCAATAAAAACAGGAATAATTGTGAAAAATGCAGTATTATGAGGCGAATTATATTCGCGATATTGCTTAATATTTTTCAAAACCTTAAAAGATAATATTAACCAAATTCCAATCAATAACCAACTTACAGATACATTTAATGAATCTGAAATAATGCCATGTATTATGCCTATTAATAGAAATATCCCCAGAACAATTACCACAGATTTAATTTTTGCCACGGTTTAGAAATCACCAAAATTCTTCTATTTCAATTTTCATCATATTCGAGATAAACAGCTTTCCCTTCAATAATCGGATTCATAAAATTTAGTATTTCTGGAAGCATGCGAATGTCTAATGATCCTTTAATGCCATATACTAAAGGGTACCAACTCTTTGTGGTTAAATCAGCTCGATAAATCTCAAAACCTGCTGATGTTCCATCAATAAGGTATGGATCGATAACAAGTGCAACAGCTTTATTCCAAAGTTTTTGATATCTTGATTGAGTACCAATATCTTCATTAGACATAAAGCATCCGTAAGAAGGGTGACTATGAGCCCAACCACAGATAAATAACTTATGTTTTTTAATATCTTGGAATGCTCTAGCATAGTTTTTATAATCTTTTATTTCGGCATATACTGCTGTTCCATGACCCATAGGATAGTAATCCTCAATATGTAAAATGCCATTCTTGTCATCTACCTTTCCTGCAAGTAATCCTATTACTTCAACCCATCTCTGTCTAGGAATTTTAGAATTTGCATATTTAAGGGCATGACTTGCCACTTTTAGAATTGCTTTAACAGAAATGTATACTTCTTTTTCTATTTTGTCGTCATTAATCCTTTTTTCCTCTACTTTTACTGACTCTGATTTGGTGGGAATGGAAGTTGAATGCTTAATCGTTTGCCTTTCAGGAGTTTTTTTAGAAATCATCGAACTAATTTCATTAACTAATTCCTTTTCTTCTAATTTTAATTCTTCATAAATTTCCTCTAATAACTCCTTTTTTATTATGTCCTTAATTTTCAATTTTATTGTTTCCTTGATTGAGTCTATATGTGAATTTTCTTCTCCCATTTTATTTTTCACCACTTCTTATTAGCATACTTTTTAACAAGATTTTTCACTTTTTTTTCAAAAAACTTCTGATTTTTCATCATTTCTATTGCTGCCTTCTTATTGAAAACGTCAGTTGGATTTACATACTTACCTCGAGTATTTAACATTGCAATTATAGCCTGAACGACAGTAACAGCTGTCTTTGATGGACTCCACCCTCCTTTTTTTCCAACTAAAGATGGATCTACTAATGCCAAACAAATATTCCTCTGTCCTTTATATTCACTCGGTTTTGCCCAGAAATTTGGATGCCAAATTGGAGTATGTAATCTAACAAAAGGTGGTTGCCTAGGATATTGAGCAGGGAATTTCATTTCTAATTTAAAAAGACCACCTGCATAAGCGGTACCCTTAGGTCCTTTAATAGTTATTGCTAAATGATCAATACTCTTTCTTTGAGGATTAAATGGTTTTAACTGAATAATCGTTCCTTGTTTATGTAATTTTTTTAATCCTGCAAAATCTTGTGAGATTCGACTACTTCTTATACTCATACTCTCAACCCTTGAGATTTTTTTTATTTTTTATTTTAAATATCTAAATTTATAGTTATATTTTTAATTATTTCATTAAATTTTTAAAAAATACAAGTTTTCCAAAACTTTTATTTTAATTTTAACGTTACAAAGATTTCTCCTTCCATAAAGCCTGCAACTGTCATAAATTCATAATTTCGTAAACTGTTCTCAATTGGATTCTGTTCTAAATCAATCATCTTGACATCATTAAAATCCAGTAACGTTATAACGGGTTCGAGATCAGGATTTAATTTAAAACCATGATTTTCTAAGGTTTTTATTATATTAACACACGGAGAACTTCTTTTCAACTTCACTACGAATCTTCGAACATTTTTCCCGCATTGAGTACATTCTGGATTTCTTTTCTTTTCAATATGATAGAACATCATTGTTATAGCATTGAAAATAACGTAAGATTTAATTGGTTCACCTACACCCTTATGACCTTTTTTCCAATGAAGAATCTTTACGACTTCATGAGATTGTAATGCAGAAATGACTGCATTGATGGTTATAATTCCTGGATCATGCCTGTCAATAATTTTAACTATATCCTCTTCAGTATACTCGGGAGGGAAGTTGTGTTTAAATACTAGTTCATTAGCAATTTTTTGAATAAATTTTATGTCATTAATATTTTTTGGATTAGGATCCCTGTCAAATTCTTCCTTAAACGCCATGTCTCCTTTGAAAACGCAATGGATTCTTTTTCTTGGCACACCTACCACCGTACATGCTGCCATCTCATCACTTTCTCCTATAGGGAGTGGATTGCATTCATAACACGCATTTTTATAAGGAAAAACTGTATAAACATGGCCATGATAACCTGATACACCTCCGTCTACTAATGGCTTTCTAAATCTTATACATTGGGCATTTAAATTAAGACGAGCGTTCATGGAGTCGAGGCCGCCTATGACAACATCAGTAGCTTGATATAATGCTGGATCCAATCTTTCTAAGGAACTATGATATCCTTTTATAATTATATTCGGATTAATTTCACATAATTTTTTTGCTGCAACAATCGCTTTAGGTTCTCCTAACTTAGCGCCTGCAAATAAAATTTGACGATTTAAATTTGAATGCTCTATAATATCTAAATCTACTAAATCTATATGGCCTACACCTAACATTGCTAGATTCTTGGCAATTTCACAACCTAATCCTCCAACCCCTACCATTAAAACTCTTGAATTTTTTACTAATTTCTGTGACCATCCTTCAAGTCTAAATTGACGATCATATAAAATTCTTTCTTCAGATGATAGGTCTTTACTAAAAAAATCTGAACTCTTTTTCAATATTATCACCAATAATACATATATAAAATAAAAAAGTATAAGGGCTTAAAGCCCTCATATTATAATTTATGAAGAAAATTATATAAGTTTACCCAGCAGTACTCGCGGGGATCAAAAGAATATCATCGCCATCGTTTACATTATAGTCTCTTAAAGGACTATTTTCATCCATTGTAACTCCACCAGAAGATAAATGAAAATCATTAGGATCAAGTCCATATAAATTACCTAAAGTTCGCTTAATATCTCTTACTTGATTACTGTCATTTACAGTTAACTTTTCCTTTTTTTCACCAGGACCAATAGTAGACATGAAA
>JBHLOJ010000181.1:0-4360 GCA_048940605.1 Promethearchaeota archaeon | reverse complement strand
GATACTCCAATGCCAACTTTATAGAATTTGTTATATTCTAATGCAAGATTAAAAACAATAAGTTGAGTTTTATCCCCTAATTCTCCAATAAATAAAATGCTATAAACAATTAAGATGGTAGCAATATTCACATTATTATTAATTAATAAATATTAAAATGAGTTTGTAAATCAGGATATTAATTTTTTATATATAATCGAATTAAAAAATTGAAGCAAAGACAAGTTTTATGTCGTATTTTTCATTTCCTTTCGGATTTTTTTAAATCCTTTAATGAGTTTCATTATTGAAAAGCCCCTAAATACTTTTCCATTGGAATCACAACTAGGCAAAACGTAGGGGATAACTTTACTACAACTTTCTTCAATATCTGTCATAACATATTTCAAAATTAGCTCAAACTCACGTTCGTAGGTTTCTTTATCCTTCCAAGCTTCAATTAACTGTGCTGAAGTAGTCAAATTTGTATTTATCATCCCAGGAAAAAAGATATTTATCTTAATATCTGAATCTCTCTTATTCAATTCTTCTGCCAAACACTTGGAAAACGCGAGGACACCTCCTTTTGAAGCAGAATAGATAGTCATATGCTCAATAGGTCTGTCTGCACCACCTCCACCAAGTGTGACAATCCGTCCGTATTTTTGCTTAATCATTTGTGGGAGTACTGCAGATATTGAATTTATAACACCTATCAGATTAATTCCTATTACTTCTTTTGCATCTAAATATGCAGCCTCCAGTGGTATATATTCAAATGGACCATATTTCAGGTTTATACCTGCATTCGCAACCAAAATTCGAACTGTACCGAAAGTATTTATAGTCTCATCTATAAGAGTTTTAACAGCGCTATGATCCGAAACATCACAAGTCATTCCAATTACTAAATTCCCAAATTTCTCTCTAAGTTCCACAAGGGTTTGCTTAACATGATCTTCTTTCCTTGAGCAAATAGCTACCTTGCATCCTTCTCTAAGAAATAGTTCAGCAGTTTTTTTCCCGATCCCACTTGTAGAACCAGTTATAATTGCAGTTTCGTTTTTCATACTCAATTCTATATCACCTTAAATTCTCACATTTCAATTTGATTTAATTATGTAAATGTTTCAATTATAAATATTAGAAAAGAATTATTGGATATATACAATTTCAAATTAAAAATTAGAAATAAAAAATGACTAAAAATAAAATTGCTCCGGGATGTTACGTATTTCCTGTTCCTGTTGTGCTTGTTGGGGCGAATGTAAACGGTAAACCCAATTTTAATGCAATTGGATGGGTAGTTGGTCTTGAATTCACTCCTCCTTTAATATCTGTTTGTTCAAATCAGGCACATTATAATAATATCGGTATAAAAGAGAATAAGACTTTCAGTGTTAATACTCCTACAGTTGATATGGTTGAAAAAACCGACTATTGCGGTATAAAATCAGGTAAGAGCGTTGATAAATCCGAAGTATTTGATGTCTTTTATGGTGAATTAAAAACTGCACCGATGATTAAGGAGGCAGCATTAAATCTTGAATGCAAACTTATTCATATAGTGGATACAAAACAAATTTCAGATACTAAAATGGGACATGATCTATTTATTGGAGAAATTGTTCAAGCATATGCTGACGAGAAATATTTATTGAATGGTGTACCAGATTTAGAAAAGATCAAACCTTTTGTATTATCAGGCTCAAGAAATAGACAACGATACTATAATATCGGCGAAGAACTTGGTGTGGCGTGGAATATAGGGAACAATTATAAGAAGGAATAGAAAACACATTTTTTTTTTGATTTTTTCTTTCTGAGAAATCCTTATTATTAATTATCGATGAACATAGGATTTCATATTCAATTTATTTTATACTGGCTTTTAAGGAAATTAATGATATAATCCTTTACTTTACCTCTGTCAGGTAAACTTGCTACCATCCCATATACAGCAGCATCTCCCTCAGAAGAATTTCCTGGATTTTCAACTACTTCTTTAACAGAATCTCTAAGATCTTTGAGAAATGTGTCAACAATTTCCGCATGGTGGGGATTAACCATTATATGAAGGGCGTTGGGATACTGGATTCGATCTAAATGCCATCCTTTTTTATCCATTACATCTCCTAAATTATACACATCGATCTTATCGGAAGTAAAAGAAAAAACACTCATTACAGGTTTGCCAATTATGTATAACTCGGGTATTTCATTGATGCCATTGATTAATTTCTTTGAAGCGTCCATGACAATTCTTGCTAAGTTAAGATACCCATCTATCCCAAGAGATCTCATTGCTGCCCACGCAGCTGCAATAGCTCCTCCAGGTCGAGTTCCTCTCATACCTGGTGAGATATAAATGCCACCTGACCAATCTGTATATACAGAAAATTGATATTTCCAGACCCTTTCTTTACGATATAATATAGTGGATGCCCCTTTTGCACCATATCCATACTTATGTACATCTGCAGAGATAGATGTGACACCCGGAACCGTGAAATCAAAATCAGGGACTTCATACCCAAGCTTCTTTACAAAAGGTAGCATAAAACCGCCAAGACATGCGTCAACGTGCATACCAATTCCATGAGATTGAGCAATAGGAGCAATTTCTGAGATTGGGTCTACGACTCCCCTTGGAAAATCGCAAGCTGAGGCCACCATGAGGATTGTATTATCATTAATCGCTTTTTCCATAGCTGTTATATCTGCTCTATGTGTTTGTTCATCCACAGGTATTCGGATGCATTTTACTCCAAAATAATCAGCACCTTTATCAAAAGCAGGGTGAGCTGAACTAGGTATAACCATGTCTGGTTCTTTAATATGAGGAAACTTATCTCGTGCCCAATCTCTATAAGTTTTTATTGCCATTAAAATGCTCTCAGTTCCCCCTGAGGTCATACTTCCGCAACATCTTTTATCTCCATTGAATAAATCAACAGCCATAGAGATGACCTCAGTCTCAAACTTCCTTAGACTTGGAAATGCCATTGGACTTAATGCGTTTTTTGAGAAAAACATTGTGTATGCTTTTTTCAGCATTTCAGTATGCTTATCAGTAGCGTGATAAACTAAGCTCCACACCTTTCCTTCCCTCCAGTTTGTATCTTCTTGGCGAAGTACTTCCATTTCTTTCATCAAATCTTCTTCAGGAATACCTTTATCAGGTATAAAAATTTTTGGTCTAGCCATTTTTTTTAACCAAATTAATGTAATCTTTTGACTATTGCAATTATTACTTAAATAATTAAGAAAAGTACAATGAGTTTTTAAACCCTTTTATCTAATCTGTTCACATTTAAGTCAAAGCATCATTACATAGTCTTATTCACATCCAAATCTAATATTTCAGAACATTAGAAAAAGAGTTTATTTATTTGGTGCTATTGTACAGAAAATTATTTAACTGAAATCTTTTATTTTACTTTTTCATTATTAAAGCTAATGGTATATTCTAGAATAAAATTGATGTACTAAGGGAAAATCATTGTTTTACCTATTACACCAATATTGCATTTTTCTCTAAATTGGTTTTTAAATATTTTAATATTTTTTGTACAATGGCATAAATTGATTGAACGAATTTGTGGATTTAAGAGGATGGCTTCTTCATCACTAAAAATGAATCCATGAAATCCTCCTATTAAATGTAACGGTATCTTTTCAGATATCTCTAGAAATTCTCGATCCTTTAGAAAATTGGTTAACCCAGGATGACAACATCCACAAATTAAAATAAAAGAATCTTCAGCTTTAATGTAGCAAGCTTGTTCATAAATCCCACCATAATCAGGAGATTTATATGCATTAGTAATGTAGATATTGTTTCCTATATCATTTATTACTCCTCCCTTTTCAACAGAAATCATATTTTTTCGAGGAAATGAATCTCCTATTTTTTTTACTGGTTTTTTCCAGTATTTATGAACATAAACTGGTACATTGGGATTATATTTTAATATTCCTGCTAATCCATTAGCGTGGTCATAGTGATTATGGCTTAAGATTACAGCATTAATCTCTGATACATTAAGACCATAATTAGCTAAATTTTTAAGTAGAACCTCTTCTTTTGTGTCAGTATCAAATAAAATTTTAATATGGTTTAATTCAATTAATAAAGAAAATCCAAAAGATTTTATGTATCCTGGTTCAGCTCCATTTAAGTCATCAACAATTATAGTTAATTTGATAGTCTCCATAATGAGATTTCTGAGGTATTAAAATAAATAATATGAATTTATCTCAACTTGTAACAATACAATTATGGTAGTGTATATTTTTTCTCATTTAAGAAATATAATAATTTTTTAGAATGGGTTTCTTTACTTACAATTTTTAGGTCTTCAAGTATTTCAAGGTATTT
>JBHLOJ010000180.1:0-4392 GCA_048940605.1 Promethearchaeota archaeon | reverse complement strand
TCTTTAGGGAGTAAAACAACTCTATTTGGTCCTGCATTTGATTGATCAATCCCGGCATTAGCAATTAAAAAATCATTTACCTTGGCTAAGATAACATGTGTCATACCTCCTAAAATCATTGAAGCTTCTTGTAATATTAGTTCCACAAAACGCTCATCCATATCATATTCTTTTGCCATTCTTTTAGCTTTTTCTGAAATATTAGTTACATCAGATAGGTTTATTACTCTTCCCTGTGAAGTAGCTATTACTTTTTCTGCAATTACTATTATATCTCCTTCTCTCAAAGACTCCCCTTTATTCCTTATATTTTCAATTATAATGCTCAATAAATTATCTTTTTCTTTAATAATGGGAAGTTTGATTGAAAATAATTCCATTGTAGGAAAGAAGAATTAATTTTAATTAATATTATTTCGGTTTTATTGAAAAAAGTTAGATAAAGTAATTAAATAATGAAGTAATACATTTTACCACCCATTCACAAAACCAAATTTTTACCTTTTTGTAGGATTCTTAGTCAAATAAGAATATTTAGTTGAAGATTAAAGATTTATATTACAACCTAAATTATACACTTTGGTTAAATCTAATGAAAAAACCAAATATTAAGCAAAACCTAAAATAATAAAAAAAGGTGTATAATTGTTCCTATTAGCGTATTTGATTTACTAAAAGTTCCTATAATCTGGGACTATGATATTGATGAGAATTTCAAAACACTATTATTTAACTCGAACATTACGGGAATTCCTCTGGTTTATTCCGTTCCAGTGAATATGAATCAAAAACCAAAACAAATTAATAGTGGTAAAGATCCTGTAATGGTTGCTAGAATCTCACGAGATGGTAATAATTTAATATACTTTCAAGATGAAGCGGGTAATGAAATATTTCAATTATACTTGCTTCCTACGGATGGAGGAACTCCTAAACAATTAACTGATACCGACCAGAGAACTTTTGCGATAGATTGGCATCCAAATGGAAAAGAGATTGCACGTACTTATGTTTCTATGATAGCACCTGGTATTGAGATTATGGACTTAGAAACTGGAGAGGGCTTCCCATTGAAAGAACCATCTCCTCTTGCGGTAGACTTGCACTATTCACCCGATGGAAAATGGTTAGCACTAACAAATATGAAAAGAATGTTCACCAATAGTGAAGTCATGATCATCAACAGGAAAGATCCCTCGGATATAATCGTTTATAACATGAGTGATAAATCGATGGAAGGTTTTCCCGCATGGTCTCATGATGGTAAGAAACTAGCATATGCAAGCGATGTAAGTGGGTGGGGACAGGTAGTAATACAGGAATTTCAAGGAGAAGAGCAAATCTTTTTAGAATTAGAAAAAGATGAAGAGGTTCCCACTCAGTTGGGAGCAATAATTTGGAATCCTAATAGCGATTCAGTATATTATCTCATCAATAAACACGGTCGCATATCTATGCATTCCCACCCAATTACGGGTAATAGAAGTCCCGCTTTACCATTTCCACAAGGTACTTTAGATATCCCGAAAATACGAAAGGATGGAAAATTCATAACTGTTTTACATTCATCGATGGTTTCTCCTCTTGGTATTTATCTCCATGAGATTGGGACTAGTAATGTTATTCCCTTAACCTTTAGACAATTCGAAATTGACTCATCTAAATTAAAGGAACCTAGATCAGTGTGGTATAATTCATTTGATGGTAGGAAGATCCATGCGTGGTATATGCCAGCCGTAGATGCGGAAGAACCATATCCCGCTGCAATCAATTCTCACGGAGGTCCTTGGGCTCAAGTAAATGACTCATGGATGATGGGGCGTTTTTCACATCTAGCTTCTTTGAGTGGTTTTGGTGTTTTAAGTCCTAACTTCAGAGGCTCTACAGGGTATGGAAATGAATTTAAAATTCTTGGTATAGGAGACCCTGGAGGGGGTGATCTTGAAGATATAGTTCATGGTGCGGAATGGTTAAGAAAACAACCAGAAATTAATGGTAATAAAATTGGGATAATTGGAGGATCATATGGGGGATACATGACTTTAATAGCACTTACTAAGAAGCCTGATGTTTTTATTACAGGAATATCTACGGTTCCGGTTACTGATTGGATTGATGATTATAAATTAGCTGATGCTGCGTTTAAACTTTTTGATATTACTTTATTCGGTGGACCTCCACGGGGAAAATATAAAGAGTTATATATTGATCGATCACCCATCACGCACATATCGAAAATTAAAGCTCCTGTACTTATTATGGCAGGTAAAAATGATACTAGATGCCCTTGGCCACCAATAGAGAAATTTATCAACAAGTTAAAGCAAATGAATCATCCACACGAGGTAGTGATAGAAGAAAAAGCAGGTCATATCTCTTCAATTTTAAATCACAGTGAAAGTATTCGCATTATGACTAAAATACTGGAATTTATTAAAAAAACACTAAAATAATTATATATCAATTTTTTCTTTTTTATATCTAATGCTTAATTAAACTTATTTGATATCATTAGTTCATTTTATTGATAATATATGAAAAATATATACCTGAATTTATTTGATACTTTAGAGATTGGGGATGACTTCCCAACGGTGATAATGGGTGTTTTGAATTTAAGTCCTGAGAGTTTTTACCAAGGATCTGTTTATTCCGATTCTGAAGCTCTAGAGAATGCTACAATAGAAATGATTAATAATGGTGCGAAAATGTTAGATTTAGGTGCTCGATCTACTGCACCTTGGTCTCAAAAGATCACTATTGAAGAAGAAATTAACCGATTAAGTCCAGCTATGGAAATCGTTTGTAATATCATTCCAGAAGATATTATTATTTCTGTGGATACGCAATATAGTGAAGTTGCGCAAGTAGCTTATGATATTTCTCAAAGATGCAAAAAAAAAATTATCATCAATGATGTAAGTTGTTTAAAAACAGATTCATCCTTACAAGATTTTATAATTGAACATAAACTTCCTATCATTTTAATGGCATCGAAAAAAATACCTGGAGATTTATGTACTTTAGAAGAAATAATCCCAGAATTTGAAAAAACCATAAAAAAACTTCAATCACAAGGTTATAATAGTAATCAAATTATTTTAGACCCTGGGATAGGTAAATGGATTGAAGAGAAAGTACATACTTATGATTTGAAAATAATAGGTAATTTAAAAAAGCTTAGGACACTTGAGCAACCTATTTTAGTAGCTATTTCAAGAAAATCCTTTATCGGTACAACCTTAAACATTCCAAATCCGGAAGATAGGTTAAATGGAACTCTCTCTTCAACAGCTATAGCAGTTTATAATGGTGCTCACATAATAAGAACCCATGATGTAGATAAACAGCTCCTTGAAATAGTAAAAATGGCTGAGGAAATCCGCAGAAATCAATAAATCTCCATTATTTTAATAAAAATTTATCTCGAAAAATTGGGAAGATTGATTTAATTAACCTATTAATATTAACTATATTGAATAATGTATCTGACAAGAGATAAGATATCCGAAAACTGAATGATTTATATGACTCTTTAGCGTTTTCGAGAGATAAAAAACTGTGATAAATTGTGCCTATATTTAAATGTGATAATTTCCTTATATTATATGTAAACTGTTAAATTATCATATAAATTCAATTTAGATTGGATAAATTTAACCTTACAAATTACATATTAAATCGATTTCCTATGCCTGAAAAGAATGGATATGATGCGGACGATATTCAAGTTTTAAAGGGGCTCGATGGCGTTAACTTATCTTCATAAAAATGAAGAAAAAGCGCGATTCGCGCTAAGTCGCTAAAGAAAGCGCCCCGCAATGTATGTAGGTTCGACAGGAAAAAAGGGGCTTCACCATCTTATTTTTGAAGTACTTGACAACTCCGTCGATGAGGCAATGGGAGGATATGCTGACGAAATAAAAGTAAGTCTTTATCAAGATAATTCAGTTCAAATATCTGATAACGGTCGCGGAATTCCTATTGATGAACATCCTGAATTTAAGAGACCTGCACTTGAAGTAATCATGGAACATTTACATGCAGGAGGAAAGTTTGATAGCAAGAGTTATAAAATTTCAGGTGGATTGCATGGCGTTGGGCTTTCTGTTGTAAACGCCTTAACTGAATGGATGGATATTGAGGTATGCCGTAATGGATTGTGTTATAAACAGAAATTCTCAAAAGGAAAAAAAGTAACTGAACCGGATGTAACAGAAGTAAAAACCAAGAAATCATATACAAAAATAAAATTTTATCCAGATAATTCTATTTTTGATTTTGAACCCAGTGAACCTATATTTAATGCTCATATTATTACTACTAGGATGCGAGAGCTTGCATTCCTTAATCCACACACGCGATTTGAACTTCGGGATAAATTTAATGATG
>JBHLOJ010000179.1:0-4417 GCA_048940605.1 Promethearchaeota archaeon | reverse complement strand
TTGGCCAGGAGTATAAATTGCAGTAAAACCCATTACATTCAATTCAAAATTCTTTTTTTTTTAAGAAGTGTTGAAAAGTCATTAAATTAAATCTGGTTATCGAATAGACATATTGAGAGGATTTGTCCATCTTTTACTCTTAAAACTCTCACACTTTTGGGTTTCTTTTCCCGAAATTCTCGTCTCGCAAATTTTACGATCTTTTTCAAGACAGTTCGTTCAGTGAATTTCGGCATATCAACATACAATTAGGAACAATCCTTTATTAATTTGTCATCTTTATCCGATCGATACCTTGGACATTCTAGGTATTGAGAAATTTTCTTGATTTCTTCTTTTTCATGATTGTTAAAAGTAAAATATACGATGTTTTTGAAAGTACTAAATATTCTCATTAAAAATAGATATAAGTCTACTTTATACTCATAATCTTCGATATAAAAAGAAAAGAGGGTATTATATACTATTATTTCAACCATGAATACGGGATTCCCTTCAAAATCTAAGATTGCCACATAATAAGAAATCGGTATAGATACCAATTGATAGTGTAAACAAGAGAAGAACTCTCTTGTATTAAAGAAAGAGACTTTAAAGAGAGATTCGGCATAGGATATGATTATTCTTAATACTCGAAAAAGATAAACTGATCTTAATTATTTTTCTTTTTAATAGAACAGGTTAACAGATAAATATGAAAAAGAGTCTTAAACTCAATAGTCTTAACATTATCAATATAAGAGAGATATAATATAATTCATTGATCAAACTTACTACCTGCTTCTTTCATATCCATTAGTTTATCAGAAATATTGCACACCTTTACAGAAATGTTTACACTATATCATAAATTGATAATAAGTACTTTACTTTTAGACCACTTAAAAATTTATACATTTAACTAAAACTGTTTTTAATTCCCAAAAATTAAAGTGTGAATAAGCTTAAACTAATTTACTATTTTTAATAAATGTAAATAAAAAAGTTAAAGTAAAAAAAATCATAATATAATTAAAAGAAGCCATAAATTATGTAATTGGAAGTCTAGTTGACTCATCATGAATTATGTTGTTGGAAACTTATCAGAGCCAGTATTCAGACCTCCTTCTGAATGGAATGCCTTATTGATTGCAATAACGAATGGATGCACTCGTAAATGCACATTTTGCTCTATGTATAGATCAAAAACGTTCTCTATTCGTAAAGATATTGAGGCAATCAAAAATGATATCAAAGTAGCGGGGTCTTATTATGGAAATCGAATACGGAAAATATTTTTCGAAGATGGAAATGCTTTTGTTGTTAAACCTGAGATTCTTACCGAGTTAACTGACTATGCCTATAAAATTCATCCAAATCTCAAAAAGGTTAGTGCATATGCTCACGCGAAAGATATTCTGAGTAAATCCGATGAAGACTTAAAAAAGCTAGCAGATAGTGGATTTACAATGGTTTACGTAGGGATTGAAAGTGGAGATAATGAAGTTCTAAAAGCGTGTAAAAAAGGAGCTACTCAAGATGATTTTGTTCTTGCGGCTCAAAAATGTTATAAAGCAGGAATTGCTTGGTCTGGTATTTTTCTATTAGGCCTTGCTGGAAATGATCCTGAAAAAAGTAGAAAACATGCAATTGAATCTGCTAAATTGATTAATAGAATGGCACCACCAACTCCAATTGAATGGTATATATCCCCTTTAACATTAGGGGTTACACCTGGAACAGAATTATGGGAACAAAAATCAACAGGTGACTTCAAACCTTGTACCAGTACTGAAATTCTTCAAGAATTGTATACAATGATAGAATACACGTCTGATGATTTGCAGAAATGCATCTTCAATTCAAACCACGCATCAAATTATGTTAGTTTAAAAGGAGAATTAGCAGAAGATAAAGAAACATTCCTAAAGGTTGTTGAAGGAGCTATCAAATATCCAAACCTACGCCGACCTGATTATCTTCGAGGGTTATAAAAATGTCTACTTCTTTTAATTTTGATCAAGTCATTGATCGAACTAAATCTAATTCAGCAAAGTGGGATAAAAAAGTATTAGAGAAGAGTTTTGGCGATCCTGATTTATTGCCAATGTGGGTAGCAGACATGGATTTCAAAGTGCCGCAACCCATCATCGATAAATTAGTCCAAACAGCTGAATATGGAATATTTGGTTATTCGGTTGTTCCTCCTACTTTTTATGAAACTATTATAAGTTGGTTCAAGAGACGATATGGGTGGGATATAGATAAAAAATGGATAACTCAAACTCCTGGTGTTATCCCAGCTTTAGATGTTGCGGTGAATGCATTTTGTAATCCTGGTGATAAAGTAATTGTTCAAAATCCAGTTTATTATCCCTTTTATCGTGTTATTGAAAATAATGGATGTAGAATTCTTTTAAATCCATTAAAGTTGTCTGATAACCATTACACTATGGATTTTGAAGACTTGGAGAAAGAGGTTAAAGATCCTAGAGCAAAAATGATAATTTTATGTAATCCACACAATCCTATAGGTCGTGTATGGACTAAAGATGAATTGACACAACTTGGGGAAATTTGTATTAAGAATGATATTTTAATCGTCTCAGACGAAATCCATTGTGATTTAATTTTTCCGGGATATAAACACACAAATTTTGCGACGATAAATGATGATTTCGCCCAAAACTCTATTACATGTACTTCTACAAGTAAAACGTTTAATCTAGCGGGTCTAAAAATATCGAATATAGTGATTCCAAACGAAAAAATAAGACATACATTTAAAAATACACAAGCAAATTTAGGGGTTGGGGCACCTAATCTTTTTGCTGTAGCAGCAATGGAAACCGCATATAGCCATGAAATCTGCGAGAATTGGTTAGATGCTCTAATACAATATCTTAAAGGAAATTTGGATTTTTTAAAAGGTTTCGTCAAAGAAAATCTCCCACAAATAAACGTAATAGAACCTGAGGGGACTTATCTTGTTTGGCTTGATTTTCGAGAATTAGGATTAGAACCTAAAGAATTAGAAAAATTTATGCGTAGGAAAGCAAAACTAGCTCTAGATGAAGGGTATATTTTCGGTCAGGGTGGGGAAAGTTTTGAGAGAATCAATGTTGCGTGCCCTAGATCAATCTTAAAAGAAGCCCTTATTAGAATTAAAGAAGCTATAATTAAAAACAAATGAAAATATGAATCTATTAAAATAGTTTATACAGTCCATTTAATAATTAAAAATAAAAATAACAAGATGAAAATTAGTTTATATATTTAATTAATAGAAATCGGCTATGCTTTTGCCCTCTTCGAAAATTGATCTAACTTTTTCTAATTCATCAGGGATCTCAATTTGCTGAGGACATTTCTCCAAACATTCACCGCATTGGATACATAAATTCGCAGATCCAATGTCTTTCCTACCACTTTTTTCTAATTCTTCTTGAGTTTTGGGGAGAGATTTATAATAACTAGTAAATCCAGCTCTAGTTCTTTCGCCATATTGGTTAAATTGATTGATGATATTGAAGAGAATTGGTATATTAACTCCCTGAGGACACGGCATGCAATAACGACAAGTGGTACAAGGTACCACGAAAATATGTTTGGCAAATGTTTTTTTTAAATCTTCAATAGTTTCTAATTCCTCCTTTGTTAAAATATTAATACCTGAATTATTTGCAGATTCTATATTCTCCACAACTTGATTCATAGCACTCATTCCTGAAAGAACAACGGAAACCTCTTTATGATTCCAAACAAATTGTAAAGCCCACTCTGGTAGAGATCTTTTCACTTTCGATTTATCTAGGATTTTTTTTATCTCTGGACTATTCTCATTTAAATCCTTTTTATCAATAAAGAGTTTGCCTCCTCGGAGGGGTTCCATAATGATAATTGCGATTCCTTTTCCAGCTGCATATTTTAATCCTTCAGTACCTGCTTGGAAGTTAACATCCATGTAATTAAATTGTACTTGACATGCATCCCAATCATAAAAATCGATTATTCTTTTGAATGTATTAAAAGAATCATGAAAAGAAAACCCCATATAGTTGATTTTTCCGTTTTCTTTAGCCTGTTCCATTTTTTCTATGATGTTCAAATCCTTTACTTTTGCAAACGACATTCTAGTCAAACCATGTAAAAGATAAATATCGAGGTATTTGGTCTGTAACCTTTCTAGTTGGGTGTCTAATATTCTGTTAAAATCTTCTTCTCTATTAACAAAACCTTGACCGATTGGTAATTTCGTTACAAGGTGGACTTTTTCCCTATACCCATCTTGTAAAGCCCTACCTACTAATTCTTCGATCTTTCCATCCATATATGTCCAAGCTGTGTCCACATAGGTACAACCATGGTCAATGGCATAACGGATCATATCAATCGATTGTTTTTCATCAATAACGTTCTTTTTCTCACCATCTTTTTC
>JBHLOJ010000178.1:0-4431 GCA_048940605.1 Promethearchaeota archaeon | reverse complement strand
TGATACAATACTTTAAAAAAGGAAATTTATAGATAGAATAATATTTTACACGTTAGTTAATGTTATGTTCTTTTTTTACCCAAATCCTCGAGATTTATACATAAAAGTAAATATTTAAATAGAATATAACGTAGGAGTTAATTATAAGATAGTACAATACTATCTTATAGAAACCCAAGAAAAAAGAATTTTAGGGCGAATTCAGAATGGGTACTATTGGAATAGAATGGGTTAATAAATACCATGGACGAAGCAAAGATTTAAAAAATAATGACAATAATGCACGAGGATTTTACAACAAATTACATGGGGTACGTCAATTTGAATATGGTGATGATTTAGCATGGGACCAAGATTTTGAAGAGAGTGGCGTTGGTTCCCCTACTGCGGGAACAGATCAAATCTATGCTGATAATGTAGATATTATATATTTTTCTGGTCATGGTGGTTCTGCGGGTCCATCCTTTGGAGTAACGAAATATGATAGTGGGAGAGCGAGGCATAGTGAAATACGATTAGGAAATCGGCAATGTGAGTGGATTGTCTTTGATGCATGTTCTGTTTTAGATTCAGGTTCTATAGCTAATTGGGAAAATGTTTTTAATGGACTACATGGGATATTAGGATTTGAAAACAGTTGTTATGATAGAGATGATCGTGGGAAAAAATTTGCTGAATTTCTAAATGCAGGGTTTTTTGTTTATCTATCATGGGTGTTGGCATGTATAGAAACAGAAGACTCAGATGTGAGTTGGGCTTTTTTATTTGCTCAACAGTCGGTTTTTGATTGTTGGCACGGAAAAGGATCGGTAAGTAGTGATCCTATTGCTCCTACAAATTTTATTTATTTAAATGGACCATGTTAATTGAATAAGAGGTGTTATTATGGAAAAATTATTTACATATCCAGAAGAATTCCGACCTCTTGAGGTCTCAATCTTTAGAACTACAAAATATAGAACTTTTTCTAGACGTGAAAAAGGTGTAGAGGCGGATTTAGATGCCCGAGTAAAACATTTTTCTGACGCTTTTAAAATCGATGGCAAACCGAATGACTTAGGAGAAAGAATTATCATACAAGATGAGAGACAAATACTTATAATTTATCGAGCAAGTGATTCCCTGTTGTTATTGAATAAAAAGAATGGCTTTCGAACCAGTATTCCTGAAGGAACACGGTTACCAGAACAAAAAGAAGCATATGAAATTGCTACTAATTATCTTGATCAAGTTGGATTATCGACTAACTTCGCCAAATTCAAGTCATTTACATATTCTAAAGGTGCGATGTTTAAAGCTGAAACAAAACAACCTACACTCATAAACTCAGAAGCTCATGTAAACTTTGATTTTTCTCTTGAAAATATCCCAGTGATTGGACCAGGAGCAAAAATAAAGGTATCTATTGTTGAAGGGGATGAAGTTAGCGGGTTAATTTATTATTGGAGAACCCCAAGCAAAGAAGAAACGATACCTATTATTGAACCAAGGGAGGCATTAAAAAGATTAACGGCGGATAAAAGTTTTAAAGAGCTCTCTCCCGATACAGCTTCAGTAAAATTGTATAGCATTACATTAGGGTATTATGCTATGTCACCCACCGATTTTCAGAGATTTTTAGTTCCGGTATATGCCATCAAAGGTACAGTGGAAACGAAATTTCTTGATCCCTATAATTTTACTCAGCATGTTGTTGCAGTAGACATGTCTCTTGAGGAGATCAAAAGGAGAGGTGTAGTTGACAATCCTTATAAATGTCTCATATTCTAAAAATAAGAGGAGTAGAAGTTATTAGAAACAGCTGATATATAAGGTATACGGAATAATTTAAAATTTTAACTCAATTTTTTTTCTTTCTTTTTCGTGGTGAGGTATACGATAATTAATTTCCAGTATATTACGTGATATGTTATTTTAAGGGGATTTAGGATAATTTGAGAAGTTTAAAAAAGGGATTTCTAATATATTTTAAAACAAAATTTTTAAGGAGATCAGCACAAAGGGAAGGGAAGTTATGGGGAGAAAAAAGAAATTCGGGGAAGAGTCGGATTTTGTAAGCGTACGGGTTCCAAAGAGCAAACGAAAAGAGTATAGAGATGCGATTAAGAATTTTGTGGAAAAGAAATTTGCAACTGAATCTGAAATTAATGGTGAAGTCGCCAAAGTCAAAGTTGATAATAAAAAATTAGACGGATTTCGAAAATTTGAAGAGTTTGTAAAAGATATTAAGAATTTAAATAAGATTGAGATTCCAAAAAGAAATAAGGATAAATAATTTTCCGAAACTACCCTTTGGTTTAATTGTAAGTTTAGAAATCGATTGAGCTTAAAAATTGGTTTATTTAAGGTTTGGTTAAAAAAAGATTTAATAACTGTCTAGTACAATATATATATGGAATCTGTGTTCATATTATTATAAAAAACGACATAATTCGCTTGTTTGTGTTTTAAGCGCACAATTAATTATTATAAATTAAATAAAATATAAGAAACGTATGCGTAAAGAAGGAAATTCTGAGTCATTAGACGACAGATCGGAGAGAAATGGAAACAAGAAATATGAAGAGGGTAAGTCTGTAACTCCTGAAGAAATATATGCGGCTAAATCATTTATTCGTAATTTGAGTAGATCCATGGGAAAAGATCCATCTTCACTTTATCCTGAGAAGGCAACTAAAATTTTTAAGATAAATAATCTAGTGGATTTAAGGTTAATTAATAACAAAACATATATTTATATCGATAACAAGCGTTTTGTCCAGTGTTTTAATGTCCTATTCAATATTGGAGCTGCAAAGGGAGAGATATATGAGGATATAATAAACATGGACGAAGCAACCCGCCGTTTAAGAGGAGGATACAGCGGATGGTTTACAAGGATAACTCCAAATGAAGAATTTATGGCTCACTGTTCGAACATCCAAGCATTTTTTGAAAATGATTTAAATACGGATATTTTGCATTCTGACATCGCCTTTCCTCTATTGAAAAAATTAGTAAGGTTAGGATATAAACCCGCTGAAGAAGTATTTAATAAACAGATCATTAAAAGATATAATGAGGGCACGTGGGAAACAAGAAGGTTCTTAAAATCAGAAGGATACCTTAAATACCTCAATAGAGAAGAAAAACGTACTTTGAAAAAAGAAAAACCTATCGAGACGTATACATATACTCATGTTCCGAAACCTCGTGAGGGAGATATCGAAAGAATATTAGTAGAATATTATATGGGTATAGAAGGACAAAAAAAGAAATCGATAAGAATTTTTAAATATGATGATGAAAAGATTGAATTTAAAGAAGTTGATAAGAAATTTCCTCTTTCTACACTTTTGAATTCGGATAAAATCCTCCTTTTTGATGATCCTATGCGAGGGAAGGTATGGATTTGGCATGGATTTAATACTACGACACGAATGAGATATTATGCAAAAAAATTAGCTCCAAAGGTTAGAGAAAGATATGGGATTGGGTTTAAAGTAATTTCTGTAGATGAGGGTTTAGAACCGATCGAATTCACAGATATGGTAAGTGTAGAAGAGGAACCTGAGGATAATGAAGCTGAGGATGATTTAGGACTATTTAAATCTTTATCCAGAGAACAAATACGTTTACTCCTCCTAAAATTCCAGTTAAGAGAAGCTCATGCAAAAGAAATTGAGATTGACGGCAAAAAATTTAGTACTAGGGAAATCAGAAGAAAATTAGGATCCGAAATACAAAAAACACGGGATATTCCTAAAGGTGATTTAAATCAATTTTTCAAATTGGTCGATGAAGGTGTAACAAAACTAAAATTAGTAATGAAAGAGCAATCGGTGGATGTATTAACATTTCACAGGCAATACCTTCCAGAGATGTTTGATAAAGGCTTGTTACTAATATCTGAAAGAGATGGATACCCAATATTTAAACCAGAAGTTTTAGAATATTTCGAATTTATGGGTATTTTAACAATTAAATATGGAAATGTTATAAAATTCCTAAAATTTGGTCAGGATAAAGTATTTTTTACAACTTAAAGTTATATTTACCAACATTTAGTATAGAATCAAATATAACAAGTATTCTTAACCATAGCAGATTTTATTTATAGAATATTCTTAACCTTTTTTCTCAGACGTCGTGAAAATCTGAAGTTCATACTCTTTTTCAGGGTTGATCTTCCCTGTACGGATAAATTCAATCGGAATATTGAAATAATATTGCTTAAATTATAGAAGCAAACAGATCCTTCGCGATTTGATAAGCTTCACTTTCATCAGGTAAGTTTAGCAGATTTTCACCTATTAGATTCATTTTGCTAATTTCATCGCTATTTGAGATAAAACCTAAAAACTTAACATTTTTCTCATTAAGGGAAGCTACTTCATTTTCTAAGATTTCTTTAACATTATCGGGAAACCGATTACCGAGAATCCAGACATT
>JBHLOJ010000064.1:13235-19129 GCA_048940605.1 Promethearchaeota archaeon | reverse complement strand
TTAGAAGCACTAGGATCAACTTAAATTTGAAGTTATTAAACCTTTAAAATGTTTATCAAAAGTAGCTAAAAAATTGCAATTTAATCGTGTACAATGGGTTAAAATTGCACAATCTGTGAATGATAGTCTTTTTTCCTTATATTTTTGAAATGTCTCCCAAGAATTTTTAAAATCATCATCTGTAAGACTTATCAACTTTATTTTTCTACTTTTCAAAATGTAATTACCCAGATTTATGGCAAAATCAGAACGTTTTATTCTTACTAATGCCAGAGTTACTAATTCATTAAACACTAAGGTAGATGTAATGATTTCCCCGAATTCATTTTTTAGGAAACGTCTCATCCAAGATTGGGCAATTTCGAAATTCTTATCATCTCTATTCTTAACCGCTAATAAAAATCCCGTATCTAGAAAAACAACCATCTTATTCTTCCTCGTTTAACGGATATAGAATCTCATCGACCTTTTCTGATAAATCTTTAATTCCTAACTCAAAAACATCTTCCAATCCTTTCCATGCATGATCATCAACTATTGAATCTGAAGATTCATCCTCCTCAAGACCTTCTGCTGTCATTGCCTCCTCAATCAATTTTGCTACGAAATCTTTTTTGCTTATTTTTTTTCCTCTCAATGTTAAATGAGAAATCAATTTATCTAACAATTTTAAATGTCTTTTATCAATTCGTATGGTACTCATAGAAATTACCTATTTTGTATCTTTGTATACTAGTATACAACATTATTCTTATATAATAATAGTTTTGTTTATTTATAAATAGTATCCTAAGAAGTATTTGAAAAATTCGAATATGTTCATTCAACATTGAATTCTTATTTAAGATTTAATAATCTTTTTCTTTATCCTTCACCTCCCTCCCCCGTGGTGCCCCCTCCTGGAAAAGAAATTAAGAAAAATAATTTTATTTTCGTTCAACTTCATTAATTATAAAGAGTTTTTTTATAATTATCGATTAAATATTTATAGCTGAATCTATATATTATATCATAGAAGATGTCGGATCTAGTAGAATCAAACCCAGAAATCCTTGGAGGAAAACCCGTCATAAAGGGCACGAGAATTCCTGTCGCTTTAATTTATGAATTACTTGGTTTGAATTATTCTGTTGATGAGATTCAAAAAGAGTATCCTCATCTTGATAGAAAAATTCTCCTAAAAGTTATAGAATTAGGAAATGATGCACTAAAAAACCTTTCTCAAGTTGATTTAGATAAGATATTGAGTAAAGAGGTACATTAGATATTGAGGTTTTTATTAGATGAAAACGTACCCCTTTCGATCAAGGGAATTATCAATAATCTTGGACATGAAGCTTACACTTTAAAGGATGAAAACCAACTTGGGATAAAGAATAGTGAAGTAGCAGAGTTATCAATAAAGAAAAACGCGATCATAATCACATTAGATTCTGATTTCTTATTAATGAAAAAAGAACTCCAAAAAAAGAGTAAGATTATTTTTATTAGAACGCATCCAAGAGATCCAAAAAATATTGCTACTATAGTTCAAAAATACCTAGATAATGCGGTAGCTAAGCTCGATAACCCAGGAAAAATTATACTCTCTGAAAAAGAAGTTAAATTTGAATCACCATAATTTTTCAGAAAGGCTTTACTTATTACCTCCCTCCCCCGTGGTGCCCCCTCCTTAAAATAGTTATTCTAATATATTACAAAATTTGAAAAGATATAATAATTGTCATTTCTTATAATAAAATGACAATTAAAAAAATAAAAATATAGATGACAGAAAAAATAACTCAAAAAGTTTCTTCAAATGGAAGGATTGTAATACCAAAAGAATGGAGAGACAAGCTAGCAATCGAAGATAAAAATGAGGTTGAGATGGAATTAAAGGATGATAAGACCATTTTAATCAAAAAGAAGACACATCCTCTTGAGATTGAAGATAATTTATTTGGAGATGTACCTCCGTTTACAGAGGAAGAGTTAGATCAAGCAAAAAAATCGTTATTTCCTAGTGAAGAATAACAAAAAAATTGAACGTTCCTGATATAAAATGGTAGAAAAGGCTGTAATTGATGCTCAGGTTCTCTTTTATTTCCATTATGACTATAAAAAAATTCCTCCAATACTCCAAGAATTGAAAAAGAAAGTAATAAATGGAGAAATAACGGTAATCCTTCCTACTATTGCAATTGCAGAATTACTTTGGAAAATGAGAAGAGTTGGGAAAACAAATGCCTATAAGGAAGCTCTCAATCGATGGGAAAGCTCAGAAAATATTATTATTGATAATTTTGATTTAAAAATCATTAAACTAATGTTAAAAAATGTTAAAAGTCAAGAATTGCATGATGAAATCATCGCAATGACATGCGAAAAGCATGATACAGATATTATTTACTCTAAAGACTCAAAATTTAAAGAAATCTTCGATTTACAACTAAGATCTTGGTAATAGAGGATTTTATTTTATGATTTTGACTCATTTTATCTCTCTTCTTACATTCTCTCCTTCCCTACTGGTGCCCCCTCCTAAAAAATAAACTTTTTATAAAGATAAATTATCTCGTATAATTTTGATACTTTAAGCACAGCCGACCCCGCGGTGAGTTATGTGTAAATTTTATATAGATTTTTATATATTTAAAGTTAGGGATGGATTTAATAATATTTATAATAATTTGATTGTTTAATTAAAAATTAATCAATATCGTTTAAGATCCTTAAAGCTTAGAAAATTCTTGTCGCAAAATAATTTTAAATTCAGGATCTCTCTCTTTGAAGGGAATTCGTTCCTTACCAGAATAAATATCTTTTGGTTTATTTGATCTAAATGCTTTAGAAAAAGGGATTACTATTTTTGAATAATCAGCATCTAATTCTAAGATGTTTTCAAGCCATCCTTTGTTAATTCCGCGATATATTTCTTTTCCTGAACTCATGTTGTTAACTCCTTTTTTAATGTTAAATTGGGAAGAATTTTCCATCTTCATAGGCCAGTTTGAGCCCTGCAGCTTCTAAATCCACTCGGTTTGTAAATATAATATTTCTAAGTACCTTTGTATTAATATTTAATTCTTCTGCTAACTCATCAGCACTAATACTTTTTATGGTTTTAAATAACTCAGTAAGTTGGTTAATTATATTGATTTCCTCTTCTGACAATTCTTTTTTAATAGGGATTTCTTTATATTTACTAATAATTTGCCTTCTAATTGCAGCAAAATTTATACCCCAATTGTTTAAAACGGCTTCAGAATTATCATCTATCCAATCACGAATTATTTGATATATTACTGAAGATTTAGATTTTCCTTTCACACCAATTAAATTTTCAATTATTCGATCTGTTACCTCATCTACACTAACAGTTATTCTTTTAGATTCTAGATCGATTTCTTGAGTAATTACTTCAGTATCGGGACTCATTTTTCTGTAAAGAGTGTACAAAAAATATTCGACAAAATTATGAAACTAAAGATGGATTATATATTTAAATGTTGCTATTTTGCATAATATTTGCATAGTTATTGAGATAATATCTCACCATATGATGATCTAAATTACATCAGATCTGCATCACATTTAAATACGAATAATAACATATGAATATTATCAGTAAAACATATCGATATTACACACCTTTAAAAGACCACATAATAAAGTCGGAACTTTTAAAGATCGATTCAAAAGTAATATCATAGGTATGTCATTTGAATATTATACTGTTGTGTGTGTAAAATGTTAGAACTTTATACTCCTGATTATGAAATTATTAATACTAAAGAACGTATTACGATTGACCTATTAAAAGATGGTCAAGAATTTTTGGAGCGATTTGACATTAATACTGATTTTTTATTGGATACAGCTTCTTTGGTTTATAAATATTTAAGAAATAACGGGAAAATCCCTCATAATTTATACAAATTTTTTATAGCCGCATATTATATCATTTCAAGGCACCCGTTTACGTTTCCTGCTCATGAGACGAAAAGGGATTTCTGTGAGAAATTTGGCCTTCCAGTAGGCTCACTGGAATATTGCGTAGAGAAAATAACAGATTCCTTAAATTATATTAAAATTTTGGATGACATGAATTTTCCTTATTTTGTAGATCCAAAAAGAGATATTGGATTGAATGTCATTAAAAAACTTATCAAATCAAAAGTCGATAAAGCAATGATGAGCTTTTTATTATACCATCAATCAATCAATTCGCAAATTCTTTCTGAAGAATTAGTGTATGAAGTAGTGTTTGAGCAAAAAGCTTTTCCAGAGGAATTACTTCGACAATTGTATGAAATTGTTTTCCAATATGTTGAAAGAGAGTTTTTAGATTACAATCAATATGTAAAAATGCAGAAAAAGTATTTTATATAATCTTTAAAGCCTTCTCTTTTTTGTTCCTTGCAGTTAGTACAAGATCTATAATTTCAATGGGCAATTGTTCATTTTGCCATTTTCTCTCCAGATCTATAGATTTTCCTATACTACTAACAGCCTTTAATGCATATATTGCTGCTCCTAATGAATGATCGGACATATGGGCCGTTGCAACAGCGTGTCCAACAGAACGCGCTACTGCTATCGAAGTTGGGTTAGTAGATTCTCTTGCAACCTCGTGTGCTTTTAATGATGCATCTCTTGCGTCTCCTACTGAAGCATTTCCTTTTATCCATTCTTTAGCTATGGAGAGAGCATTTTTTAATCTTTTATCAATTTCTTTACCGTAGAGGGATAGTACATGTTCAGCACAATTGCATCCCCACTGCATTAATTGTTGGTGCTGCTCCTTTTTTAGAGATCCACCTCGATGTTCTGCTACAAATCTTTTATCTCGCATTTTTAGGAGAATTCCTTCTTAGTATCTTCCCTGGTTTAGCTGACGTATGCTGTTTATTTTTTACAACAATTTCACCATTTATTATAACATAAAATATACCATCAGGGTATTGATGAGGATTAGTATAAGTTGCTTTATCAATGATGGTATCGGGATCAAAAATTACGAGATCTGCCCACATTCCTTCTCGAAGAAGACCTCTATCTAATAAACCTAAAGTTTGAGCAGGAAACGAGGTCATCTTTCTAATAGCTTGTTCTAACCTTAATACTTTTTCCTCGCGGACATATTTTCCGAGAATTCTAGGGTATGTTCCATAAAATCGAGGATGTGGTTTACCAGATCCCATTGGTACCGACCAACCATCTGTTCCAATCATAGTAAAGCGACTTTTCATCAAGGTTATAAGATCATCTTCATGCCCGTATTCGGTAATTTGTTCCACATGCACTTGGTTGTCAATCAGAATTTCGCAGAATATATCAAATTCACTAGAAGATTGTTTCTTCTTGGTAATCTCTGATATAGATAATCCTTCAATATCCCTCCATTTATCTGTTCTTTGAGAAGCTACAAAGATTTTATCCCAAGACATCTTAGTTCTATTAAAGCGTTCCTCCATATCTTCTTTTATTTGTTTTCGAGTTTCAAGATCTTGCAGTCTCTGGATAATTGCATCATTTCCTCCCTCATTTGCCCACTCTGGTAAAGAATCCTTTAGTGAATTCATACCTCTCTTGTAAGGATATTGATCAGCTCGAATTATCAATCCTCGATTATTCGCTTCTTCTATCAACTGTATCATCTCTGTACTTTTACCCCAATTTAAAGGTCCCGCAACTTTAATATGTGAAATTTGTCCACTACGACACCCTGATTTTTCTACAATCTTTATCAGCTCTTCAATGGCTTTTAGTACAAAATCTGCTTCATTCCTCATGTGACTAAAATATAGTCCCCCATATTTCCCTACGATTTTAGTACATTCAATAATCTCTTTGGTGTTGGCATTTGTTTGAGGAGGATAAATTAATCCAGTGGAAATACCAAATGCTCC
>JBHLOJ010000064.1:8073-13135 GCA_048940605.1 Promethearchaeota archaeon | reverse complement strand
GTACATTCAATAATCTCTTTGGTGTTGGCATTTGTTTGAGGAGGATAAATTAATCCAGTGGAAATACCAAATGCTCCCGCTTGCATCGCTTCTTCTACATATGATTGCATGTGTTTTAGTTCTTGTTTTGAGGGACGTCGAGGATCATCTTCCAAAACTGATTGACGAACTGTACCGAATCCAACTAAGGGTACTACATTTAAAGAACTACCTTGGTTTTCTAATACTTCCAAATATTCCTTGAATGTGTGCCAAGGTACATCTATCTTGATTTCAGAGGTGTTTCTAAAATATTCATCTTTTTCTGGATTTCGTGGTGCCAAGGACATGCCACAATTACCAACTACGACAGTTGTAATTCCCTGTTGAGCTAGGCATTCTAATTTTTGATCATAGATGAGTGAAAGATCAGCATGAGAATGAACATCTATAAATCCTGGGCTTACGACATGACCATCAGCATCAATAACAAAGGTATCCTCAAAATCAGTGCTAAGATTTGGAGATATATTTAATATCTTCCCATCTTTAATTCTTATATCAGCTAAAAACCAAGGATTACCCGTTCCATCAAGTATTTTTCCATTCCTTATTATCATATCCTGAGCCATTTTTTTTACCTCATTCTAAGTTCTTATATTTCTTGCGATTTGTTGGATATGCTACTTCAGATCGTTTAATAATAAAAGATTGATCGAGATCATTTGCCATTTGTTTTGCAATATCAAAAGGAATGCCTATTGATAAAAAATTTTCAGGAAACCAATAATTTCCAGTAGGATCAGTGGGACCAATAACAATACAATTTTTCGGACCACCTTCCGCTATTCCTGCAGGATATGTTACAAAAGAAGCACATGAAGGTCCCCAAGGGATTTGAGAACTTATCTCTTTCTTTGGTCGAAAATGCATTAATGAACATAAATTTCTTATTTGCTCAGAGGGTCCAAAACAGATAAAAGCTTTAATCTCAATATCTTGATCCTTAACATCATCACATTTTTTAATCACTGTATATTTCCCGAGGGGAGTAATTTTCCCAATTGATTGTAACTGCTTTTCAGCCAAGTCTGGAGTGGCTATCAAAAATTCTGCTGCCCCACCCCTAAAATCTTCTGAACCCGTTGATAAGAAATATTTTAACATTGACATAAATCCCTTATAACCAAACCATGCTTGTCCTCCCGGACAACAACCTTCCAAATCATCTTCTCCAATATATATAGTATCTATATTATTCTGAACTGATAGAGTAAAAATCGAGTTCGCAATGCAACGATTTATCTCCTTTATTGGAGTTGCGGCTGCAGGTATAGTTTCTGAACCATAAACGCATAATACACTTGTCTTTAACTTACCCGCTTGAGCTAGCTTTATTCCAATTTCTTTAATTGTTAAATCTATCATTAATATCCCAAGTTTTTTTTCTTATTTAATATAATCCAAAACTAAGGTTTAAGCATGTTCTTTAAAGTGCAAATGTTTTAATCTTTAAAAATATATATTGAGGTAGTGAATTAAAATGATAACTATAGTTGGAGTAAACCCAGAATCTTTAGATGTAGTTAGAAAAGCTATGGGAAAATTAATTGAACAACTTGGTTATACACCATCAAAACCACATGTCTTTTTGAAACCCAATATTGTTGATGCTTTACCACCAAGTCATGCAGTAGATGTGGATCCTATGGTAACTGGCGGTTTAATTTTAGCACTTAACGATAAATTTGATATAGAAGAATTTGTTATTGGAGAGAACTCGGGATATTTTTCTGAAAAACCAGAGACTTTTGAACGCCTTGTTAAAACTACAGGTTATAAGGAAATGGTTGAAAATTTGAAAAATGATTATAATATTCCTGTAAGTCTTGTGAATTTGGAATATGTAGAGTTAGATGAGTATGAGTGGAAATTTCCCCCATATAAAATAAAACTACCCTCTATTTTAAAAACACACAGTTATATTAATTTGCCTAAAATGAAAACTCATGGTACATGTATGGTTACTTTAGGCGTTAAAAATCAAAAGGGTCTTCTTCTCTTAAAAAACAAGAAAAAATTCCACCTTGGATTTAGAGATGATGAAGGAAATTATCATAGTAATCTCCATGAATGTATTTATGAACTGGGCGAATTAATAAAACCTGAACTTACAGTTTGTGATGCAACTACTGCTTTAGAAGGAAATGGTCCTACGACAGTTCCTGGTGCAACTTGGGTGAAAAAGTTGAATATTTGCATAGGGGGAACTGATATGATAGAAGTGGACAATGCGAGCTGTCAAATTATGGGAATTCCATTGGATCTAGTAGAACACTTGAGAGAAGTTGATGTTTCTCTAGCACCTGGAAGTCTGCCTTTAACGTGTGAAGAACCATTTAAAAGACCAGTCAAACGTACTAAACCATATGGGAATATGTATCATCACTCCTCTATGTGGACTTGTACAGGCTGTCAAATGACTATGACTCGAATGAATAGAAAAATCGCTTACAATCCAGAATTAAGAGAAAAATTAAAAGAAAGAAATAAAAAGTACGATAGAATTGATTTCTTTATAGGGAGAACCGAGGTAGAGGATATTCCTGAAGACCATGGTGTTTTGTTATTTTGCGGAAATTGCACAAAAAAAGTGTCTAAATTATATCCGGATGCTATTTTTGTTCCAGGATGTCCTCCTCATTACCGGGAACTAGCGAAAATTTACGTAAACTTATGATTTATTTAATCCTTAAGAACACTTATAATTAAAATTTTAAACGAAAAATTAACCAACTTAAAGATTGATTATTTGAATATTTTTTCTTACATATTTCTCAATGTTATAAAATAAAAAAAAGATTTAAGAATAATTTTATTTAAGGTAAATTCTTAATAATTTCTGCTCCTCTTTCTAATGGAATTGCTTGCAATGTTTCTGTCCTTATCGAACCAGCAGCTCCAAGAGTCATGAGACCAGTCATCATAGTTTCAAAACTTGGTGCTTCAATTATCGAAATAAAGTCATAACGTCCCATAGTATAATAAAACTCCTTAATGGTTCCTCCAAGGGATTCAGTCAAATTTTTCGCTAATTCAAAACGCTGTGGAGATTCCTTAATTTTAGTAATACCCTCTTGAGTAAAACTACCAAGAACTATAAAAATCGCCATTCTCTCACCTCAATTATTTGTTTTTTATGTATATTAAGGAATGTTCAAAGCCTATTTAAATCTATTTGTAATAAACATTTCCATTGAGATAAATCGAATTTGCGATTTTTAAAATGAACTAGCTTAGTTAAATTAATTATAAAGATTTCTAAAGAGGATTTGCTGTGACCATTTACCTTTTCAACAGATTTAATAATTAAAAAAAAAAGTTTATAACTTAGGGATTAAATACTAAGTTTTTTTCCTAATTCCATCGCCCATGCTTTAACTTTCTCTGGATCAGTATAATCTTTATTAATAGATTTTCTAATATATCTGCCGCCAAAAGCTTCTGTGGCAACAGGTTTTAAATGTGGAAATTTGGCTAATTTGTTATTTATGTATTTAGTTATTGCTTCCTCATAGGTTTCAGGGACTCCTGCGGTACCAGAAGATAAAAATATAGCTATATTTTTATTGTTAAAATTTTTTTTAAGCAATTTCTTAGCTTTTCCATACCACATGCCCATTCTAACACCACTACCGATAATAATATTCTCATATTTAGCCAGGTCAGGTTTAGGAATATTCTTTAAATTCACTAAATCAACTTCAAATCCATAATTCTCTTTTAATATATTTGCGATGATAATAGCATTTTCTTCAGTAACACCCGATTTTGTCGCATATGCTATAAGAGTCTTATTTCTATTCATTATAATTCACTATATCTAATTAATTAAAAACCCATTATATTATAATAGGAGTCCAATTTTCATTAATTTTTGTAAAGATCTAAACCTTCTAATATACCGTCAACCTTGGAAAATAAACCTGTAATTAGACTTAATTCTCTTTTTGACATGAGTGACCTTTCAAAAACATTTCTAAAGGCAAATTTTACATTTTCCTTTTTATGATTTCTTATTTTTAATTTGTTTATGATATTTTGAATAAGATCTTGAAGAAGTTGACGATCTTCCCTATCTGCTAACAACATGGGATGAACACCTCTTCCAATATTAGTGATATATATTTTTTTGAATATTTCATATAGAATTATGCCACAAGCATGCGATAAATTTAAAGAAGGATATTCTAATCCTGTAGGTATCCTTAGTAAGATATCTGCAAGACTAATTTCATCATTAGTTAATCCTCTAGATTCTTTGCCCAATAAAATGGCTATTTTTAAAGGCTTAACTGATTTTGGTATTGATAAATTTTCAGGGAATATTGCCAACCGTTTTATATTGGAATTCCTCATTCCTTTTGCAGTAGTAGCTAGGATCAAATCAAATTGATTGAGAAAGGCTTTTAGTTTAGGGATATGATCTTTCTGCTCTTTTATATCAATAAACTTGGCATTCATTAGGATATTTTTACCGTGCATTGCGAATCCTTGAGTTTCATAGCTAAGGATTTCTTTTTTGTCTTCAATTGAATTAAAAATAACTAGATTTTCATAATCAAAATTTCTCATTATACGAGCTATAAAACCTATATTTGCGGCATGTTCAGGGCTTATTAATATTACTGTGAAAGTAAGATCCTTATATTCTTCAGCTCTATGAGGTTCTTGAAATAAACTTAATTCTCTTTTAAGATTTTTCTTATTCAATTTAGATACAACTCATATCATTATTTAAGGCTCATAGTAACCAAATTAAGATGTTGATAATAAGTTTTATGCCAAAAATAAAAAGAAATATTTTTATTAAAATATGCTAGGATACATATTATAATAACTCAGAATATGGTAACATGGTAATTCCTCTATAATGTTCTTTAGGAGCAATTTCTCTGAGTGGACTAAAAAATTGCTTCATAAACTCATTAGCAGGTTGATAACCTTGAGGAGCAGAATAGGTCTTCCAAAGATCAATTACTTCATTAGGACTTCCACCTATTGGGCGCCAACTAGCAATAAT
>JBHLOJ010000064.1:0-7973 GCA_048940605.1 Promethearchaeota archaeon | reverse complement strand
TGAGGAGCAGAATAGGTCTTCCAAAGATCAATTACTTCATTAGGACTTCCACCTATTGGGCGCCAACTAGCAATAATAAGATCTATTGTGGGGGATTTAGTTTCTAAACCTTGAATAAACTGAGGCATCATATTTGGATTTACCTCAAGAGTTGCTAAGCCATAAACCTTTATAGGTGTCTTTTTACTCTCCTCTATTGCCTTATGAAGATCTTCTGGAGGAATTGGACCCAGTGGTTCTAGTAAACGTGTTCGTCGTTCTGGAGCAATTTCTTCTAGCTCCGCGAGATATTCTCCCCATTCACTGTCTTTGCTGGCGTCTAAACGGAATTTTTTTAACGTATCCATATCTTTGAATTCCATAATTTGGGTCACCTGGCTGAACCATTCAACAGTGGAAGTCCATGCAGCTACTACTCGTGTTCCTAAACGTTCACATGCAGGGATCAACTTCTCTTGTGCTAAAGCAACAAATTTATCAAGATTCATTGGATGGGCTGGTAAAAGATTAAAAGTTTCTTCTAAATAAATCATTTTTTATATTCACCTTAATGTTTAATCATTTTTCAAACAATTTATCATTTTATCTGATTTAAAGAAATATGATTTTTAAAGTTTATAATGTAATTGAAAGATATAAATATGTATAGTATCATTAAATGGTTAAAATAAATGGGACAAATTTAATTGATGCCTGTCTATAGAAATATCGGAGATTATCTTGAATTCATTAACATCAGTAATGAAGAAGACACGTTATTTGAATGGAAACCACTAAAATCTTTTAGAAGATTTGATTTAGATCTCAATGTTGTTAAAGAAAATCCTGTAAGCGATATCTTTTTTCATCGTGATAAAGGAAATATGAAATTGGCTTACATCCGAATAAATAATTTGATATATACTGTTGGAGCTAATATTAAGGTACAATTTCAACTTCTAGAAGCTTTACTAGAACATGTGAGTTTTAAATTTCAAGAAATGTATGACGTAGAAGTTATTCTGTCATATGGAGACTTTAATCCTGCCATGTTTAATGGATTTAAACAAGTATTAATGAACATTATTATTAACTTTGCTAATTTAGATTTAGTAAAAAGAATTCAAGTTGAATGTAGAGTATGTAAAAAAGTATTAGTCTTATTTGTTAAAAAAAGTATGATTGAAAACGCGGAATCTTATCCCGTACCTATTGTATATGTTCATGAAGGGCACGCTATATTATGTTTTATAGATCAGGATTTTCATCATCGTGGAGTAGAACTTGTAAATATTACGGGATAATATGTCATCCTTATGTCCTTCTTATTTATGAGTTAATAAGATTGGAAATAATTATTAAATTTTTAATCTTTTAAATTATTATGGCAGAAAATCAGAACTCGAATGATGAACCTATTTTTGAGGAGATTGTCAAAAAAACAAAAACAGGAATAACTTTTCCTAAAAATCTAAGAGATATGTTATTCGAAGAGGATTCAGATGTATTCTTTAAACTAAGTGTTCCTAAAGAAAAGAATAAAATAATTCTGGAATTTATAACTGAAGAACAGGCAAAAGTTCTTTCCGATAAAATAAAAGAAAGACAACCAAAAATCATTAAAGTTAGTGGAGAGAAAAGAATTAGTAAAACTGAAAAATCAGTTCTACCCAGTCCGGCATGGGGAGAATATTTTGTTTATGATTTTGATGCAAAGGATAAAATTCAACCAATATTAGAATCCGCTTTTTATAAATTTGCTGAAACACCAGTTAATTTAGAAGATGCAATGGGTAGAGTTAAATATGCTTTAGTTTCATTTCTTTCATCTACTAAAACAGAAAATGCCAAACTGTACTATTCCGTTGAAAAATTCCTAATAGATGTAATAGAGAAGTTTGATCAACCAAATTTAATGGATTGGATATTTGAAAAGATTGTTCCTAATATTGAGAGTAAATTCCTTTATGAACAAGCATTATTATCTCTTGTAGAAGCAAGTTTAAACTTTAAAAGATGGGAAAAAGCTGAACTTTACATCTTTTATGTCTTAAAAAATATTGACAGCTACTCTAAATCAGAAATGTATAACACTATGAATTCTTTTAAAATGTTAGTAAAAGCTGTTAAATGGTCTGAAAGGTCGGACAAAATCGACATCCTGCTTAAAGAAAAGTTAATGGAATATGGGGATCAACTCGATATAGATTATCAAATACAAATAATCGAATTCCTTGAAGATTTAAAGTATATAGAACTAGCTTACGAGTTGGCTAAGAAGATCCAAATCAATTTACCACCTGATAGTATCAAGGTGGAAGATATAAGAAAGTTGGTAAGAAGGCTACATACTACACCTATATCTGAAAATAAACCGGAATCAAGTTTAGATTATGACTCAGAAGAAAACGGTAAGGAAGAATAAGAGAAATATTTAATCTTCGTCTTCTTCGAATTTTTGCTGGATTTTTTTTACTTCTTCTTCTACTCTTTTCATTTCTTCTTCTTTAATCTTTTGCTCTTTCTGTTCAATATTTTTTTGCTTGAGTTCTATTTCCACTTGAGATAACTCTTTTTCCTTTTCAATTAATTCTTCTTTTAATTTTAGAGCTTTTTCTCTTTCTAAAATTTCTTTTTCTTCTAATTCTTTTTCTTTTTCTTCAATTTCCAATTTTTTCTTTTTGATTTCAATGTCTTTCTTTTTTAATTCAAATTCTTTATCCAATATTTCTGATTCTTCTTTTTTCAACTTTTTAGGAAGTTTTACCTTTATAGTTTTTTCTTTAATCTCAGATTCTTCACCACTTTCCCTTATCATCATCTCTTCCTTTAATTTTAATACTTCTTCTTTTGATTGAATAGCTTTCTCTTCAATCTCTTTCTCTTTTTCTTCTAACTCTAATTTCTTTTTCTTTATCTCTAGTTCTTTCTTTTTCAATTCGAGCTCTTTATCTAAGATCTTAGATTCTTCTTTCTCTAAATCATTAAGGGGATGGACTTCTAAGGGTTCTTCTTCAGATGGTACTTCTATTTTACTCTTTTCATCTTCAACGATTTCCTCGATTTTTTCAACCGTAACTATTGATTTCAGAATGTTATCAATAGATTTTTTAATTTCTTCATTTATGGGAATCTCTGATGTTTCCTTAGCATAATCAGTTAATATTTTTGTCACTATAGTTGGGGATTTTTCACCAATGGTTTTTAGTGCTTGTATAGCCTTTTCAACAACAAAATTCTTTTCATCATTCAATTTTTCAACAATAGAACTGATTAAAGATACATCATCAATTTTCGCATCTCCACCTGCCATATAAATTATTAACTGTAAATCTGCTTCACGTACATTTGGATCATCGGATTTTAACAAATCTTCACTGTAAGGAAGGAATAAATCACATTCATTTTCACATATTGTTTTTAATAATAATAAAAAGGTATATCTCAAAACCGAATCCTTTTTAGAAAGATTTTCTAATAAGGAGGGAATGTCAATAATTAAATTTTCAAGCAAAAACCTTAAAACAGTTCTGCCCCCATGAATGGATAGTAGTGTCTCTAGGATATCTTCTAATCGATCGATATAATTCTCTTCAGTTGAATCAGCAAGATAAAGAGCAATAATGTTTACAGCATCATCTATTCTTCCATCCTTAACAAAATCTTTTATTGTATTAATTTCTGAAATACCATTTTCCTCTTCACTCATCATTACCACATAGTTTATTTTTTTTTAATCTACCCAAATTATATAATAATCTTGATAAATACGGTTTATAAAATTTAAAATTAATCTTAAATCTCTAAATCTAAGAGGTACAGGATTCTCATCTTCATCATAAATACTCGTCTCAGTACTAAGATATAAAGTTATTTCTAGATCTTGGTTTAAGTCCATTTGTAAATGTATTTCATCACAATAATGAGTTAGAGCATTAAGATCTTCCCAAAATGTATTCCAAAAATATTGATCTACTTTAGAATCAATTTTCATTGAAGGTTCTGTTGAAATTTTGCTTAACACATCATAAGGAACTTTAACAGTAATTTCTACATGTTTTGATTGTCTTTGTCTCAATTTAACTTCAGGAAAGTAAATCCCAGAGTAAAGTTTGCAAACACCTTGCAATAATTCAAGATCAGGGATATTTTCTCTACTTGCATTACATAAGACATATTGTTCATTCAAAAATATTACATGAATCCTATCTTCAAACTTAAAAATTAAATAATTATCTGTTAAAAGGTAATCGAATTTTTCATTCCTGTTCTGTATTCGATCATCAAATATTTTAAATGCTTCCCCCCAATTTTTAAAAGACACAAATTTATTTAACTTACGATAATCCCCATGAAAAAAAACATCTAAAAAATCAATCAAATATAGAAAAGCATCATATGGTCTATATACGACAGTTTTATTTCTAAAAAACCTTTCAACAACACCCTTATGAACACTATAACAAAACTTAGGTAAATCCTCTAATTTAAGGCCATTTTTTATTCTTAGTTTAAGCAAAAATCTACGAGTGCAAAGTGGTGTCAATGTACAAAGTATTCGGTCTCGCTCACATTCATCAAAACAAAGTTTATCTATTCTCTTCCTCAATAGATCTATTAATTCAGATTTAAATTTCGTGTCTGATTCATTGTTTAAAAAATTTATAATATCATCAGGTTGAATTTGCATCTTGAGAATCTTGGGAATCTAGCTTATTCTACTAAAAAAATATTATTATAATCTAATATTTTTTATTATTTTTTTAAAAAACCCATAGAAGAAGTTTAAATTTACTAGTAAATGAATTATAAAGAGTTATTAATTAGTATTGCTTTATTTTTTATATCGAAACCTTAGGATTAATGGATCATGCTTCGTCAAGTTCATATCTTTTCTGAAAAGGAACATATTTTTGTAAAGGATTTTGCCATTGCCTTTGGAAGTGAAGAATTAAAAAATGTTCTTGAAACTATTAACAAATACATGGATATGCCTATACCTGGTAAAACTATTAATAGAAAAATTTCAAATCTACAAATCTTCCATAGAGGAAAAGATGGCTTATATTTCCTGTTTGTGACAGATCTAGTTGATTCTCTTCAATATATGGAAGAAATTATGGTAAAAGTTATTGATAAATTCCAAGATTTATTTCCAAACATCATAAAATTCAAAGAATCAACCGAAGAATTAGAGGAATTTATTAGTTTTCTTGATAAAATTCAAAGAGATATGCATTCAAAAATAACGATTATTGGACCGATAAATGCAGGTAAGACAACACTTTATGATTTACTACGAAATAATGATGAAAAGGAGATGATGGATTTCGCAAAATCATCTACATTAACTATTAATAATTTAAAGTTTGAAATTTGGGATTTTCAGTTACGAGATAATTTTTCGCTTTTATGGTCCAAATTTGTAAGTGGATCTGACTTAGTAATACTATTATTTAACTTAGCAAACTACCATTTGAAAACAATAAATCAATTCATAAATATCCACAAAATGGATAGTAGTGTTTCTAAATTGATAATCATTGGGAATAAACGAGATTTAGTTGCTGATGAGGACATTAGACGAATAAGGAACGATTTGAATATAGCTGATTTTGAGGAAATATCCTTAAATTCTCCTGAAGCCAAACTTCAAGTTCAGGATTTAATAAAAAATACTTTAGGATTAAAAAAAGAGCTCCCAGAAAATTTTACAGATTCATTAAAAGAAGCAGAAACTCTATTGAACTTAGGAAATGTCATCCAAGCTTTAGCTAAATATAAAGAACTTGTAAAAATAGCAACATCTTACCAAGATTTTGAACGTGTGAATCTACTTCAACAAAAAGTAGATGATCTTAATGAAAAATTAAAAGAACAGAAAGAATTAAGGAAAGAACTTACTAAAGAAATGGATTTTGAAATACCTAGAGAATTGAAATTTAAAAGGAAAATAAAGGTCAAACCTCTTCCCACTACTGCACCTAGTATTGAGATTATTAGTCAAGAAGAGTCTGAAGAAGAAAAAATTGCCCCAACTCCTACCCCTACAAGTAAAATGGTTTCTTTTCAAAAATTAGACACTAAACCAACAGGACTAAAACTAATCAAACCCTCTGAAATCCCATCTAAACCGGTCAAACCTGTAATATTCACTAAAAGCGAAGACGAAGAACCAAAGAAATTTGGATTAAAAATGCCAATGGAATTATTTTCTCCTCATGAAGACCTAGCTAAGGAGATTAAACAACCAATGATCTCTGATTATGCCAAAGAAGCTCAAAAAATAATTTCTGAAAAAGGAAGTTCACTTAGTCTAAAATTGTGTGAGCAATTAGTCACAGATTTAGAACAATCCTTAGGACGCCCACTAACTATGGAGGATGTTGAATTAGCCGCTGGTTATTTCGTAAAACAAGAACAATCTGTCTAAACCAAATATAATATAGTTCAATAAAAGTTCATATCCTACTTCTTTTAAAAGAATTAAATATATTCAATATTATTAGAAAAATTTTATTGCAAAAGTATTACTATTTTTTTTAAATATAATATAAAGATTTTGAAAATGAGAGCTATAGAAGAACTACGAGAATATTTTTCTGAAATAATGAGATTGAATTATATTCAAGCACTATTAAGTTGGGATCAAGAAGTGAATATGATGCAGTATAAAACTCTTGAAGGAAGGTCGAAACAGGTGTCATTAATAGAAAAATTAATACATCAGAGAGTTACTGCTGATAAAGTAGGGACATTAATAAAGAAAGCCAACAAACTTGATCTCAACGAAATTGAAAGTGCTATGTTGCGAGAGATTACTCGAGAATATAATCTTGCAACGAAATTACCTGAGAAGTTAGTTACAGAAATTGCAGAAACCAGTATTTTAGCTGCGAGAGAGTGGAGAGAAGCAAGAAAGAAAAGTGATTTTTCAATTTTCAAAGAATTATTAGAAAAAACAGTTGAATTGCAAAAAGAAAAAGCAGAAAAACTTGGAACTCATCCTGATTTATATTCCACACTAATTGACTTATATGAACCCGGAGCAACTTATGACTGGATTGCTAATATTTTTAATCCCATTAAGCCAAAAATAATTGATTTTGTTAACAAGTTAAATTCTTCCCAAGATAAACCTGATGAAACTGTACTCAAAAAATCGTATGATGAAGATAAACAATTTGAATTAAGTCGTGAAATCATTAAAAATCTTAATTTTGATTTTGGTTATGGACGTCAAGATAAGGTAACCCATCCATTTACAACATCGCTCGCATCTTTAGATGTGAGAATTACAACAAGAACTACAGAACCTTTTCCAGATTGCATTACAAGTACAATTCATGAATACGGGCATGCTATGTATGAGATGGGTATTAAGAAAGAACTTCATGACACGATTTTATGCAACGGAACTTCAATGGGAATTCATGAATCTCAATCAAGAATGTGGGAAAATATTGTGGGGAGAAGTAAAGAATTTTGGATTCACTGGTATCCAACATTTCAAAAATATTTTCCACAAAATTTAAAAGACTACCCATTAGAAGAATTTCACAGAGCAATTAATATTGTTCAACCTTCTTTTATTCGAGTCGACGCTGATGAGGTGACGTACGGTTTACATATCATTTTAAGATTTGAAATTGAAAAAGATCTCATTGAAGGCAAAATTCAAGTTGATGAATTACCAGGAATATGGAACACCAAATTTGAAGAATTATTGGGAATTGTTCCGCCAGATGATGCTCAAGGTGTATTACAAGATGTTCATTGGAGTATGGGAAGCATTGGATATTTCCCTACATACTTTCTAGGAAACCTCTATTCCGCACAAATTTATAATAGTGCCTTAAAGGCAAATCCAAATTTACCTGAAGATTATAAAAAGGGGGAATTCTCTAATTTATTATCTTATTTGAGAGAAAATATCCATCAACATGGTTCAGTTTATAGAGCCAATGAGTTGATAAAACGAGTAACTGGAGAAG
>JBHLOJ010000177.1:0-4485 GCA_048940605.1 Promethearchaeota archaeon | reverse complement strand
AATTAGACCTAACCAAGAAAATATTGATACTGAACTAAGGTGTGTCAATATAGAAGCCCCTTTATGAGAACCATGAGGATCGTTTCCACTCTTTTTCACTATAATAAGAGGCCACAGAAATCCAATTATAAATAAAAATAAAGAAAAAATAAAAAAAAATTTGATGTATACTATTTTCATATTTTTATGACACCAATTTTAATCTAAATGTGTGCAATCTTTAAATTCTTAAAAAAAAAATATCGTGGAACTTGATTCTTGTAATTAATATAAGTTTCACCATATTGTTCGATAAACGTTTTGAATTGTTTTATATTAAATAAAAATTAAGTAATGATCATATTTAAGTTTTTTAGGTATGCCTAAATTAGAAACCTGAATCTTTAATAATTTCATCAGAAAATAGGTATAAGATAAAATCTAGAAGTTTAATTATTAAATTCTAAATTGTATTTGAAATCTTTTTTAAAAAAGCTTATAATTCATTCGTTTTTAATTATTTTCCTTAAACTAGGTTTTTCAATATTTACAAAAGCTTGACTACTGTCAGATGATTTAAATCCAAGAATTAAGGAGTTATTTTTATTTATAAAGTTCTCAATATCATAAAAATAACTTGTAGAGATAAAAAAATTAAGTAAAAGTTTTGTTTGTTTCATAGGGAGGAACGCCATGGGAATGACATTTTTCAAGGATAGTATAGGAATCAATTATCAAAATTGCACATCCAATTGCCAGATTTTAATCAAAAATTATAACTAAATTTTTTAAGTAAGGTTCCATAAAATTATATTACATATTTGTGTATAATAAAACAATCCAAATTCTTGGTGAAATTTAATGAAAAGAAAATTTAAAGTTAGTTTAATAATATTTACACTATTGATTTCCATTTTTACAGCATTTTTTGGACAATTAAGCGTAATACCAGAAGCATATTCTACTGAAATAGAAAAAATCGACTCAAAAGACACAAGTATAAAGATCAACGATCATCCTATTGATATCCCTTTTGTTTTTGGAATGCAATCCTCTCTTCAAAATCTTGATCCACAAAATTCATGGGATTCTGACTCTTTAGATGTAATACTACAAGTGTGTGAAGGATTATTTGGATACAATTATTCAGATCCAGATCCTAAAACGGTAATCATCCCTTATTTAGCAACCGCAGATGGTACTTGGTCACCGGATGGTTTAAATTATACTGTGCCTTTAAGGACTGGAGTTACATTCCATGATGGAGCACCATTTAATGCATCAGCTGTTAAGTTTACTTTTGACAGATTAGCTTATTTAATGGATAATAGTATGTCAATAGCAGAGAGTTTATATAGAGTTTATGATCCTGATCTTGGTTCTAATAGACGTATTATTAACAGAACTGAAATTGTTGATACTTATACTATTAAATTCATATTGAATGTACCTTACGGAGCATTTAATGCTTTATTATGTTTTTCTGGCTCGTATATATTATCACCAAAATCAACCCCTGCAACGATAAACATAGATACAGATACGGGAGATTTAGTTGGAACTGGACCGTTCGTGTATGATGGGTATATACCTAATGTGGAAGTCAATTTTCATGCTTATGAAGATTATTGGCAGAGAAAAGCCGATATTAATCAAATGAAGTTTAAAATTATAACAGACATTAAACAAAGACAAATAGCATTAATTAATAAAGAGGTACATTTTATTTCTGACCTTGATCCTGACTATTTTAGTGTTTTTAATGCTATCCCAGATATTACCTTTGTAGATACGGGAAAAACAGGTGGTTTTATTAATTTTCTTGGGATGAACAATAAACAAATTAATGTTTCATTCAGGGAAGCTATTTCTTATGCGATTGACTACGATTATATTATCAATGAGCTCAGAGAAGGCCAGGTTGAGAGATCGAAATCACCAGTACCAGATGGTATACAATATGCTAATTCTACTTTTGATTATCCCGTCTTAAATCTAACACACGCAAGGTTGGTGATGCAATCTATGGGATATGGTATTGGATTCGATATCAATGATGATACTGAATGGGAAAATACTGCAGTTACCAGTCCTTTTGCGACCTTTAACTATACCTATACTATAGGAAATCAGTTTCGAGAAGAGATTTTTAATTTATTATGGGATAATCTACCAAAAATAGGAATTGAAGTAACTGGTGCAACTGTGACAATCTCTCAATTTGTTTATATGTTACTCGAAATTGCTGGTTACCATAGAAATATGCTTCAGCTTTATTGGACTGGATGGATTCCCGATATTAACGATCCTAGTAATTATATTAATTCCCTCTTTACTAATCGTACGGTTGCATACAACAGTGCTCAGGTTGATGATTGGATAGTACAACAATGGATGGAGGAAGCTCTTAAGGAATCTGATCAAGCCAAAAGAGAAATACTCTATGATAAGATTCAAAAACGTCTTGTCGAAGAGGTTTATCCATTGGCTTGGTGTACAGTTGAGAAACTAAATTATGCTCACCATATCAATTTAACAGGATTTCAGCAAAATACACTAGGTATAAATTATTTTTATCCATGTCAATGGGATCCATGGTATGTATCTCCCAGAACTGATGCAGCATTTATAGTTGGTGTATCAAGCGGTCCTCATGACATTGATCCACTAAATGCGTGGGATTCGACGTCTTATCAGACAATTGATCAAGTATGTGAAGGATTGTATAGATATAATTATTCAGATCCAGAAATGGAAATTATACCCAATTTAGCAACCGCAGATGGTACCTGGTCACCAGATGGTTTAAATTATACTGTACCATTAAGGTCAGGAGTAACATTTCATGATGGAACCTTATTTAATGCTAGTGCTGTCAAGTTTACTTTTGATCGTTTGGGCTATTTAACAAATGCTACTGGAACACTTCCAGGATCAACACCGGTGAGTGTATTATTTGAGCTTTATGAATTTATAGATGGAACTCCAATTATTAATCGAACTGAAATTATCGATACTTATACCATAAGATTTATTTTAAATGCTCCTTATGCTCCATTGAAAGCTTTATTATGTTTCAGTGGTTCATACATATTATCACCTGCTTCAACTTCTTCAATGGATTATATCGATACAAACACAGGAGATTTAGTAGGGACAGGACCTTTCGTATATGATGGTTACATACCTAATGTAGAAGTTAATTTTCATGCATATGATAATTATTGGCGAGGAAAAGCAGAAATTGAACAAATGAAGTATGAGATTTACATGGATAATGATGAGAGATTAGCAGCATTACTAACTAAAGATGTAGATTTCATTAATGGTATGCCTTCAGAATGGGTAGATTTATATAAGGATTTTTCTAATATTACAGTTTTAGATGAAGGAAAGACAAGTTCATTATATTCCTATCTTGGGATGAACAATATACAAATTAATGTTTCATTCAGGGAAGCCATTTCTTATGCGATTGATTACGATTTTCTTATCTATGAGATCAGAGAGGACCAGGATAAGAGATTAAAATCACCCATTCCAGATGGCATGCGATATGCTAATTCTACATTTGATTATCCTATTTTCAATATAACACGAGCAAGGTTGGTGATGCAATCTATGAGATATGGTGAGGGATTCGATATCTATAATGATACTGAATGGGAAAATGCAGCGACTAACGCCCCATTTGCGACTTTTAACTATACCTATCTTATAGGATCCCAAATTCGAGAAGAGATCCTCTACTTACTCCAAAATAACCTAGCAAAAATTGGAATTAATGTAATTGGTGCTCCCATGGAATGGACAGAATATCTTAATATACTGTATGACATTGGTGGTTACCATAGAAATATGCTTCAGCTTTTTTATATGTACTGGCTCCCTGATTTTAACGATCCAAGTAATACTTTTAACACGTTACTCTTGAATACATCTATATATAATTCTGCTCAAGTTAATGATTGGATAAGCTCTGAATGGATGCAGGATGCCATTATTGAAACTAATCCTATTCAAAGGGAAATATTATACGATATGATTCAAAAACGACTAATTGAAGAGGTTTATCCCTGGGCATGGTGTTCAGTTCCAAAATTATATACCGCACATCATGAAGATTTAACAGGATTTCAACAAAACGCATTTGATCGCCTTTATTTCTATACTTGTAAGTGGAGTAGATTGGTTCCAGGTCCATTTGTTTTAAATTCTGATGCAGGGACTCCAGATACAAATGGAGATTTCAATTTAGCTTGGACTTTATCGGATGGTGCAATTAATTACACTGTGTACCAATATGATAATTATATTACTGCAATTAATGGAAGTCTCACGCTCCTAGCCAATGAAATAACAGATCTTACACTCCCATTAAATGGTTATTCCAATGGGATTTATTATTTTATTGTTGTTGCACATAACGAGTATGGAGATACACTCTCAAATTGTATTAGTGTTGTAGTTTCTCTCCCACTTCCAGGTGCTTTTACATTAGTATCC
>JBHLOJ010000176.1:0-4495 GCA_048940605.1 Promethearchaeota archaeon | reverse complement strand
CAGAGCAAATAAAAGAATTAATGGAAAGTTCTCCTATAATGCTACCTGATGAAGTAGCGGATATTGTGTTCGAAGCCATAAAAAATGAGAAATTATATATTTTTACTCATAAAGATGCATATTGGAAAGAACAGGTAAAAGAACGATTTGATGCTATCTTAAAATCATTTGATGATTAAATCTCTGGTTTTGATAAAATAGATTTTATTGTTTTTTTCAATCCTTTTTACTTTATTTTGCTTTTCTAGATAAATTAGATGACTCAACGCTTCACCCAGTCCTAAATAGGTGTTAATCTCATCTAGATCATCTCCAAAATGAATTTGAGAAATTTTAAAAGGAGTCATTGGTTTATTTTCGATTAACCGAGAAATTTCAGATAATCTTGTTCGGTGATGCTCTTTCATTTCTAATATCCGCTTATGAGAATCGTAAATAACTTCTTGATGGGCAGGAAAGATAATTTTGGGATTTAGAGCATCAATACGATCCAAGGATTCCAAATAATATTTTAAAACATTATTGAAATCATAGCTTTGATAAGATTCAGAGATATCCGCTGGCACCATATAACTCCCTATGTGCGGAGTTATCCTTGATAAAATATGATCTCCTGCAAATAAGTGAGAGGTATTTTCATTAAAAATGCAGATATGGCCTAAAGAGTGTCCAGGGGTCCAAATTGTTTTTAATTTATTGTTACCTATAATGATTTCCTCATTATCACGTAAAGTTTTATCAGGTTTTTGATATTTTGTGAAACTTTGCATTGCTGTGAGAAATTTCATCATTCTTTCTCCTTGTTTTTGGTTAACACCATATTTTATCATTTGTTGTGATAGTTCCTTACCACTTTTTTGCCGTTCACTAATATTTTCAGTATTTATCATCGAATTCATACTTTCTTGAGTAAGTTCGTGCATTAAGATTTGAATATTGGGATTTTTTCTCTTTAAAGAATTCATTAATCCTAAATGGTCTGGATGTTCATGTGTTACTATTAAGTAATCCACATCTTCAATGGATATTTTTAATTTTTCAAGTTCCGAAAAGAAAGATTTCTCCCAATCAGCAAAATTTAATCCCGCATCAATTAGAATATAGGCATCTTCAGTTTTAAATAAATACATACACACGAATCTTAAGCCATAAGAAGTAGGAAAATCAATTTGAAATCGAAATACGCCATCTATTTCACTAGTTTCGGAGTGTAATTTATACAACAAAATAACCTAATGTTCATTCATCTAATATTTGAAATTAAATTTATACTGCCATTTTTATTTTCGCATTTTCTTTTCGTGCAGCAAAATATCAAAACAATTAGAATATATAAAAGCAAATTGAAAACTTTATAAGTTAAACATGTTTTTTCAAATGAAATATTTTAGAAAATTTTTTGAATTAATCATTCATTATCTAAAATAGAATAATTTTAAGGAAACTATGATGAGAAGTATTCAAGAGAGTTTAATAACTCGTTTAAAAGTTCCAACAAGGAAAGGCAATAAAATAATCGCAAGACGATGCAACAAATGTGGCAATATTAGAAATCCCCCCAGAACTTATTGTAATATCTGCCAAAGTACTGAATTTACTGAGGTTATTTTCGGACCAAAGGGGGAGATTACAACCTATTCTTCATCCTATAAAAAGAAAGCGACTGATATACAAAGATTTTTTGGAAATGTACGGCTTTTTGCTGATAATGGTGAAGATTCTATTGGAGTAGGAGGAATATTTGACGTTAAGAGTATCGATGAATTGGAAATCGGGCAGAAAGTGGAACTATTACCTGAAGAGAAGTATAATATATTTAAATTAATAGAGGATTAAAAAAATGAAAAATGTAGCAGTAGTAGGTGCAGGAGTCTCTCCTTTTGGAAGACTTGATGCACTATTATATCAAGAAATTGGTAGACCTGCAGTAAATGACGCTATTGAAAGTGCGGGAATTGATCGAAAACTAATTGAAAGTTGTTATTATGGTACTTGTGGAGGGGTTGGTGTTGGTCATGAAATTATGAATGAATGTGGAATGATTGGCATTCCAATTACTAGAGTAGTGAATGCGTGTAGTTCTGGCTCAAATGCTTTCCGTTTAGGTTATATGGACATAGCTTCAGGAATGAGTGAATGTGTAATGGCTATGGGAATTGAAAAAATGAAAGATGTTACAATGGCCGTAGTTGGTGGAGGAACACGATATCAGATTGAAGCTAAAGCTTTTGCTCACGGTTCACCTACGCCAGGTGGCGGGGGTGGAGGAGGAGGTGGTGGTATGGCCGCAGGTTTTGCTTTAATGGGTCGAGCTCATATGAAGATTTATGGTACAAAAGTTGAAGATTTTGCCAATATTACCGTAAAGAGCAGAAGAAATGGTTCAAAAAATCCCAAAGCAGAATTTCAGAATATCATGACTTTACAAGAGGTTTTAGATGACGTTATGATAAATGATCCACTGACCAGATCACAATGTTGCCCTCGAACGGATGGTGCTGCGGCTGTAATACTTATGAGTGAAGATTATGTTAAAAAATATCATATAGAATCTCCTATTTGGATTAAAGGAAGTGCTATGGGAAGTAATTTCGGAGGAGAAAATGAGATGCGTTGGTATAAAGAGACAGGGAGCCCATATCCTCCTGGATTTCTTACCGATTATTTAGTTGCGCAGAAAGTTTATAAAATGGCCAAAGTTAAGCCTCAAGATTTCTATGACAGAGGATTTGTTGAATGTCATGATTGTTTTTCAGTTTCGGAGTATGTTCATTACGAAGATTTTGGTTTCTGTAAAAAAGGTGAAGCTTCTCCCTTGATAAATGATGGTGTGTTTGAAATTGATGGTGATCTTCCTATAAATCCTAGTGGTGGCTTATTATCTGTTGGACACCCACTTGGAGCTACAGGAGCACGACAAGTAGCTGAAATCTTCTGGCAAATGACAAAACATAAGGAAGTGGCCAAACGACAAGTCCCAGATAAACATCTTGATCTTGGATTACAACACACACTCGGTTCCCCTGGTATTGGTTTTACTAACGTTATGCATGTCTTTTCAAGAAATCTCTAATTTTACATGTTTTTTATTTTCCCTATTTTTATTTTTGATTTTCATAATTTCTATTATCTAAATTTATAAATAGATTTCTATCTAATTTTATCTCCAATGAAAATAGAATTAAAAAGAATTAAATTAGAGTGAAAAATGAAATGGAATATAAAGATTATAATCTACTAAAGATTCGAGTTGATAGAGGTGTTCTTTTTGCTACAATTGATAATCCGCCTATAAATTTGTTGAATAACGAACTTTACGGTGAATTCGGCAAACTAGCAGTTGAAGTTTCTCGTGATGATAATGTAAAAGTAATTGTTTTTGATAGTGCTGATCCTGATTATTTTATATGTCATTATGATGTAAAATTTCTTCTACAATATCCAAGCGAGGCACCTCCAAAGCCTACTCAATTACATGGGGGACATCAATTACAAGAAGCATATCGTACTATGCCAAAAATTTCAATCGCAAAAATAGAAGGTAGAGTCAGAGGCGGTGGGAGTGAATTTGTCTTATCACTTGATATGAGATTTGGAGCTATTGGAAAGGCAATTTTAAGTCAGCTAGAAATACCTTTAGGCATTATCCCCGGAGGAGGTGGAACTCAAAGATTACCACGCCTAGTAGGCAGATCTCGGGCTATGGAAATAGTAGTTGGTGGATCAGATTATCCTGCAGAACTAGCTGAAAGATATGGATATATTAATCGTGCACTTCCACCAGAGGAAATTACACTATTCGTAGAAGAACTAGCATATCGGATTGCATCCTATCCAGCAGAAACAATTGCTGCTGCTAAAAAAGCTGTGTTATTAGCTCTCGAAAAACCTGTTGTTGAAGGTCTTATAGAAGAAACTCATCTATTTAATCTAACATGCTGCTCACCTGAAGCAAAAGAAAGAATGAGTTTGTTCCTTGAAATTGGTGGGCAAACACGAGAAGGAGAACTTGAGGTCTCAAAGTGGGTTAATAAACTTAATGAAAACCTTGAGAAAAAATGATTATAGAAAAAAATGGGTTATACTCAAAAATTAGAAAATTTTTCATTTCAATATAAAATATGATTAGGCAATAATATATAGTAATAGTTAACTTAAAATTGCATATAAATGTCAAGAAAAATTGATAAAGATATCGAGCAGTATTATGCAAATAGAGCAGATGAATATGATAAGACGTATTTGAGACCTGAACGCCAGAAGGATATAAAAAAGCTTCATAAATTGCTAAAAAATCTATTGAGCGGTCATATAGTACTTGAGGTTGCATGTGGAACTGGTTATTGGACTAAGGCAATTGCATCTGTCTCAAAATTTATCACTGCTGTTGATATAAATAACGAAGTTCTTCAAATTGCCAAAACCCGCGAGATTCCTTCAGATAAGGTAATTTTTGTTCAAGATGATGTTTATTCATTAAATAAAATTCAGAATA
>JBHLOJ010000175.1:0-4555 GCA_048940605.1 Promethearchaeota archaeon | reverse complement strand
ATGGAAGGAATTAGTTCGGCATCGGAACAACAGAGTGCTTCTATGGAAGAAATTACTGCAACTGCTAATAAATTAGGATCATTGGCAGAACTTCTAAAAGAATCCTTGAAAGTGAAAGAAGAATCGAATAAGGAAAAGAATAAAATAACCTTAAAAGTTCCGAAATTTAAGAAAAAAGAGAAATAAAAATCATTTTAGTCTAACAGTTATATATATTAATAGTGGATATTAATAATAAATTGTGATATCTACTATTCATATTCAACATTTCTTATAATTAGGATTTAAGGAGTATGCCACTTGAAGAATCTACTATAAATTTTCAGATTACTTTAATATTAGTAATTGGTACACTAATCTTTATAACCGTATGTTTTAAGAGAAAAGATCTGATTAAATATTTACCAACATATATAATGGTACCTTTTGGGTATATATTTATTTACTTACAGATTTTTTATTATATTTTTAGGCTAATAGGTAATGTAATTTTTCTCATTGGTATTTTCGCCCTCTTAATTTCTATCTTTTACGAATATTTCAATATTGTTTACAAAAAAAGAAACGTTAAGAGTAGAAATTTGCTTCTTAATGTTAGTCTTACAGGAATTTTACTAGTAAGCATTCAGATTCTCTTTTCAATCTTACTTTTGATAGCCATTGTCATGCTTATAAAATTATATTCTATCAAAAGAACTACCAAGCATTCTTCTTTAATTATATTTTTATCTTCTGGTTTCATAACAGGTTTTGCAACTATCTTATCAGACTTCAATGTTCCTGGATTTTGGGAATTTAGTTTTGTAAGTATGTTAATCTTTAGTACATGCTACTTTGTGTTTCCGATTATCATTTATTTAGAAGAAAAATTAGTCACAGTTGGGATTAAGTTAAGAAAATCCGAAGAAAAATATGAACTTATTTCAGAGAACGCTAATGACTTGATTGCAATGCTAAATGATAAATATGAATATGAATATATCAATGAAAATGCTTACTTTAATACTTTAGGCTATTCTAAAAAAGAATTGTTAGGGACAAAATTATTTGAGATAATACACCCTAAAGATGTAGAACGTTTAATGTTCGCAAGGAATTTTTCATTAACAGAAGTTCAACAACTAGGCTCAGATAAAGAGGAAGTCAGAATTAAACATAAAGATGGTCGATTTATATGGTTGGAATATGCAAGTAAAATTTTTGTGGATAATCAAGGTAACCAAAAAGTAATTGTTATTTCAAGAGATATTAGTGAGCGAAAAAAAAAAGAGATAGATTTAAGAGAATCGGAAGAAAAATTCAGAGTAATTACAGAACAATCTTTTCTAGGTGTTGTAATAGAGCAGGGTTTTGAATTTAAATATATAAATCCCCAATTTTCGAAAATTGTGGAAATAAATCTTGAAGAATTATTAAAATGGAGGATTCCTGACTTTTTTAAGATAATTCATCCTGAGGATCTTAATTATTTAAAGGATCTTATCGATAAAAAGAGAAAAGACTTAATTCAAGATATTGAAAATTTTCAATTTAGAATGATAAAAAAGACAGGAGAAATTATATGGCTTGAACTTATTTCAAAAGCTATTAAGTATCAAGCTAAGCCTGCTAACTTGGTATTTATTATGGATATAACAGAATTAAAAAAGGCAGACAAAATTGTTAGAGAAGAGAATAAAAAATTAATGGAGCTTAATACATTAAGAAAAGAATTAATTACTCGAGCCTCACATGAATTGCGAACTCCATTAACAACTATCTATGGAACATCTCAAATACTATTAAAGTCAAATAAAGAAGCGCCTATTAAAAATATATGGCCATACTTAGAAATCAACTATAGTGGATCAAAACGTCTTAAGGAGCTTGTGGATAATTTACTGAATGCAGTATTATTAGATAATAAAAGACTTATGATAGCAGCTTCTAATGAAAATTTAACTAAAGTAATTCAAGAATGCATAAAAGAATTAAAATATCAAGCTAATAGTAGAGAAATAACAATAATTGAAAATCTCCCCCCTGAATACTATTTTACTATAGATAAATTAAAATTTGAACAGGTAATAATCAACATTATTTCAAATGCTATAAAAAATACACCACCATATGGAAAAATTTTTGTAAGTCTAAATGATTCACCCAATAATCTTGATATTGTAATTCAAGATACTGGTATTGGTATCACTAAAGAAGAAAAAAAGATCTTGTTTGAAAAATTTGGAAAAATTGAGCGATACGGGAAAAATTTAGAAGTAGACATTGAAGGAGCAGGTTTAGGATTATATATTTCGAAAGAGATTATTGAATTACATGGTGGACAAATATTTGTTGAATCTGAAGGAAGAGATAAAGGAACAAAATTTATAATAAGATTAAATAAAAAAAAAGAAAAAAATTTACCCCGCAGTGCTAGCGGGGATTAAAAGGATGTCATGATCATTTAATCGGTTATTCTCGTTAATATTTTCTCCACCGTATGATAAATGAAAATCATTTGCATATAAATTACCTAAAATTTTTTGAAAATCATATTTTTATAACTTGAATCATTTCTGCAATAATGTCATCAAATTTAACAATGAATATAGTTGAACTTGAACGCGATCAAGTTTTATCTGAAATAAAAGAGCGTCTTAATCAAGGGAAAGATCCAATGAAAATATTTGAAGAATGTAAGCAAGGTATGGATTTGGTTGGTGAAAAATATAAAAATAAGGAATATTTTCTTGCGGAATTAATGCTTTCAGGTGATCTTTTTAGAGAAGCAATGGAACTAATAGAACCTTTTTTAGGTGAAAAAAAAATAGAAGGAGATAAAAAGGGTAAAATAATTCTTGCTACAATACAAGGAGATATTCATGATTTAGGCAAAAATATTCTTGCTACTCTTCTTAAATTAGAAGGTTTTGAGGTTTATGATTTAGGTGTTGATGTGGATCCTGATACAGTTGTTGATAAAGTAAAAGAACTTCAGCCTGATTTTCTTGGATTTTCAGCGCTTCTTACCATAACCTTTGATCCAATGAAAAAGATAATTGATAAATTGAAGGAAGCTGGACTCCGTGATGAATTGAAAATAATGGTGGGTGGAGGAATCACGACAACGCTCGTAAAAGATTACGTTGGGGCAGATTTTCAAACGATAGATGCTATGGAAGGTGTTCAATATTGTCTGGAAGTAATTAAAGCAAAAGTTGTAATTAAAACACGTGGAGGAATTTAAAAATGAAAGAAGAATATATGACCCCACAAGAGAGAATGAATGCAGCAATAAATCTAGAAAAGCCAGATCGGGTGCCGATTGCTCCTCTAGTGGGCATGGATTTACCTGCGGCATATTATGGCTTAAATACCTCGGAAATGCACAAAGAACCAATTAAAGCTCTTGAAGCAATGGTCAAATTTTTTGATGAGTTTGGAGGTTGGGATGGATACTCAACGCTTCCTCTTTATAAAGGGGGGTATATCTTGGCAGGACTTAAATTTAAAGCACCAGGACAAGAATTACCCGATGGTCCGAATTATTATGGACAGTTCGATGAAGGAGAATGGATGAAAGTAGAAGATTATAAAACAGTTGCTGACATTGGTTGGTTAAAATTCGTTGCAAGTGAGTATATCTATCGGATCAGTGATTGGTCCCCTGAAGATGCGGAAGAAGCTAGAAAGAAATTTTTTGAACTCGCGGTAAAAGGTGTTGAGGAATGGTTAATAAAAAGAAAATTGGGATTAAGAACAGGAGCTAATCGTGTTCATCCTTTTTTCACTCTTTCCCTAAACCGGTCATTGCTTAAATTCACCCAAGATCTCTATTATAGACCTGAATTAGTCGAAGCTGCACTCGAAACGATGACAAATGAACTGATAAAAAGAACTATAGCAGCATGTAAAAGTAACGGTGGCAATGTAGTTTTTATACCTGAAGAGAGAGCAGAAGGTGCAATTTATCCATTGAAAATTTTTGAACGATTCTGGTGGCCCTATACAAAAAGAATAGTAGAAGCTTTTTACGAAGAAGGAATTATTACTTGGCTACATCTTGATCAATGTTGGGATTTAAATATTCCTTATTTTAAGGAACTACCAAGAGCATCATGCATAATTGACCTTGATGGTCTTACAGACATATTCAAAGCTAAAGAAATTCTTAAAGATCATTTATGCATTATGAGTGATGTTAGTGGTTCTTTATTTTCTATTGGAAGTGAAAAACAAGTCGAGGATTACGTAAAAAAACTTGTTGACAAACTTGGGGTTGATGGAGGGCATATTTTATCATCTGGTTGCGAAGTACCTCCCACTTGTAGACCAGAAAACTTCAAAATTTTTCTTAAAACGGGTAAAACTTATCAATTATCAAAGGAATAATACTTTTCACTTTGACTTTTTTTGTTTCGGTACCTAAAGCAGCCAGGAGCATCATTGATTCTAAATACGGTTCTTTTTTATCAAAACCTAACTTTTCAACTTTTATGGTTAAATCTCTGATCTCAGGATAGTTTAATGGAGTTCTTATATAATAACCAAATTTCATAGTAGTGAAAAAAAAGAA
>JBHLOJ010000063.1:0-19573 GCA_048940605.1 Promethearchaeota archaeon | reverse complement strand
CAAATTCCATATTTTCACCTTTTAATTTTTTTATTATTAACTGATTTTATTTCCCAAAATATTTAAAAGTTTAATTCGAATTTTTTTCAAAATTTTTCAACGACAAAAATAAATTACTGAGATTAAATCTAAGTTTTAAATATAATAATTTGGGTTTTTTCTGAAAAACTGAGGGATTAATATAAATGGAATTGATATCAAGGTAAATCAAAAGTATTATATTTTATCAAGATTAAATAAGATTTAATTAAAACCAACAAAATTTTATAATAAAAAGAAAGAGAAAGATATCAATGTGCGACGTATGTTTTACCCATAACTCGAGTGCAAAAATTTGGTTTAAAGATGCTAAGAGATACGCTCGATTCATGTATCATCGAAATCGTGTAGATCAAGTGAAAAAGAATACAACACGTATAAAAGGTGGAACCGCTGCTATTGAAGCGGCTGCAGGTCCGCTTGTTGCCCAAGCAATAGATGCATATAATCTTAAAGATGATAGATTTCCTGATCTTATGCGAGTCGCAAATCGTTTGCATACCAAAGTTCAGGGTGCCCAAACTCTTACACTTCAAGATGCTTTAGATTTAATAGATATAAGTTCGCCGATTTGTTTTATTCATTGTGAATGTAGAAAATTTAAATTTGGTTATGTGGAAAGAGATAGGTCGAAAATGACTTGCTTAGGTCTTGGTATTGGTATGTATAGATGGGAAAGAACTCCTGCACGATATGTAGCTGGAGCAGAATGGGTGGATCATGATGAGGCTCGAGAGTGGGTAATTAAATGGAATAAAAAAGGATTGGTTCAAAATTTGATGAATTTTGGAGAACGGAATGGAGGTCCGTATATTGGCGGTTTATGTAATTGTTCACGTCCAGATTGCGCTTCAATTGAAATGAGATTACGCTATGGTGAAAAACAGCTAATTAAGGGTGAAAGAGTCGCAATCCATAATATGGAGAAATGCACTGGATGCTTTAAATGCGTTCAAAGATGCCAATTTGGGGCTATTGCCGCAGATATACGACAAAAAAGGGTACAAATTGATGCTCAGATGTGTTTCGGATGCGGTCTTTGTGAAAGTGTTTGTGAGTTTGGTGCGATTGAATTAAAAAATAGAAGAGATTTCCCAATTCTAAGATATGATTGGTAAGGGTGATTATATGGCTATACAAATAAAAAATAAGGATATACCCATAATAAGAGTTAAAGTGGACAGGGAAAAATGCCAATTGCCTATGATTTGTGATTATCAATGTTATATTAAATGTCCTCAAGGCGTTTTTCATGTTCATTCGTACCCAAATGTTTCAGGTGCATATATGAAACCAGATCCTAACGAACCTAAAAATTATTTAGTAACAGGATCTGCCGCACCAAAATGCACAGGTTGTATGGAATGTACCAAAAATTGCCCAGAAGATGCAATAACCATTGAAATTACGCTTCCTGAAATAAAAGAGGGAGAAAATCCATACAAACATCCATTCGAATCATTAGAAGTTGCATTGGAAAATCAAAAACAGATTGAAAAATTAGATTCTACATACAAGGGGTTGAAAAAACTATGATGACACCAAGATATGATTATAATATCAAGGAAGAGCTCTGCAAGACTATTGAAGATGAATTTGGAGGGGCTATAATTGCTGAGAAATACCTTGAATCGAAAGATATCTCGGTTTTTGAGGAATGGGGAAAAAAGCTGATGGAAAAAACATATGAGTTAGGAACCAAGCCAGAGTATAATGATCATATGTATGATATGATCAAGCTCTCCGCTGAAAAGACAGGAGAAATAAGATTTCCACATGAAGCACAGCGATTTATTGAAATAGCTTGCCTTTCAATTCATTTAATGAGTGTTGTATTAATCCAAACTGCATACAATAAAGAATTGAGCTTTTCAATAGTAGAGGATACATGTACAGTTCATAATAAACTAAAAGAAGCCCTCTCTGAAGAAGAATTAAAATCATTACCTTGTAAAGGTGGGTGTTTAACTACTTGGAAAACTATTTTTGATATTCTAAAAATGGATGATGTTGAGGTAAGTCAAACTCAAGAAATACCTAAGGATGGTATGTGTACATTTTTAGCTCAAAAGAAATAATTTTTTTAATTAGCAGAGATTTAATCTAAATTCGGATGATTCTAAATTAGATCTTTATATACCAATTCAGGAAAAATAATTTAAAAAAATTTTTTTATAGTTGGTCAAATTTCTTATTTATTCTCCTTTCCAAACAGGTTTTCTTTTTTCACTAAAAGCTTTTGGACCTTCTTTAAAATCATGAGATCTGAGAAATTTCGTATACAGTGGAAAATTAGCAAAGAGAGCTTCTTTTAATGTCATTTGAAGTCCATCAATAGCCATTTGTTTTATTGTTCTAATAGCTAGTGGTGAGCCTTCCATTATTAGATTTGCTGTTTTCTCTGCTTCGTCCATCAATTGATCGGCTGGAACCACTTTTTTCACAAAACCATATTGTACACCCTCTTGAGCAGTTATACGTTTACGGGTAAGGAGAATGTCCATCGCTAAATGATATGGAAGATATCTTACCAATCGATGAATTCCCCCTCCTGAAGGAATTCTCCCTACTATAGGTTCGGGTAGGGAAAAAGTAGCGTGTTCTGCAGCTATCATAAGATCACAGCTTAAGGCAAGCTCAAAACCTCCTCCATATGCAAGCCCGTTTATTGCGGCGATTATTGGTTTAGTAATTCTAAAATTTCTAATAAGGGTTGCTTTCTGGCTTCTAACTTTTTCATATGCCTCTCTTTTTTCTTCATCGCTTGCAGAAGCAGCCCATTTTAAATCTGCACCAGCAGAAAACGCTTTTTCTCCTACACCAGTTAAAATCGCAACCCATGCATTAGGTTCATCTTCAAATTCATTAAATGCATGACTGACTTCTAATTGTATATAAGGATGAAGTGCGTTCAATACTTCTGGGCGATTTAGGGTTACAATTGTTATGTGTTCTTTCTTTTCTACAATTATGTGTTCATATTCCATAATAGATCACTTCCTTTATTTTGAATTCTTACTAAATTACATTCCTTTCCAATTAGGTTTTCTTTTTTCAGAGAACGCTCTTGGGCCTTCAATGAAATCATGAGATTGAGTAAATTTTCTATATAGAGGGAATATTGTTGTATTTGCCTTTCTCAAAGTCATTTCGAGACCATCATTTGCCATTTGTTTAATAGCTCTAATAGCCAATGGTGATCCCTCCATTATAACATCTGCTATTTTCTCAGCTTCAGACATTAATTGAACCAATGGGACAACTTTATTCACAAAGCCAAGTTCTAAACCTTCTTGAGCAGAAATACGCTTGTATGTAAAGAGAATTTCCATTGCTAGATGATAAGGGAGATATCTTACTAATCTATGGACTCCCCCTTCCGTAGGTACTCGTCCCACTAATGGCTCAGGTAGAGAAAAAACAGCATTTTCAGCCGCAATGATAAGATCGCAGCCCAATGCAAGTTCGAATCCCCCACCAAAGGCAAAACCATTTACCGCAGCGATTATAGGTTTTGTAATATTTGGATTGAAAGTTACTCCCCCTGTTACAGCTTTGTATTTAAGCTTGCCAAAGGCTTCTCTTTGTTCTTCGATACTTGCTGTTGCTCCCCATTTTAAATCAAACCCTGCTGAAAATGCTTTATCTCCAACACCAGTCACGATTGCAATCCATGCATCTGAGTCATTTTCAAACTCATTAAATGCATCTTCAATTTCGAGACTTACATGGGGATTGATTGCATTTCTTACTTCTGGTCTATTAAGACGTACAATAGTAAGATGATCTTTTTTTTCAATAATTAGGAATTTATAATTCATTAAAAGTTGATTCCTATCTTCTTAATTTTTAATTATTTGAATAATTTTATATGATTGTATATCTAAATTAATATTTACTTTTCTTTTTTAATCATTCGAAACAAATTTATTACAAAACAGCAGAAAATCAAGGGTGCTGGAGTGGAATTGGATTTTATACATTATCTTTTTTCCTTCCTTTTTCTCTCAATGTATCCCATGATTCCCGCAACGCTTTGTCTCATAGAAAAAGGTTCTCTTGATTGTATTTCTTGACTTAGTAATTCTAAATTTGATAAAATTTTATCAGCTTTCTTCAATTCCATAAAGAGGAGTTCCATAAAATTAGATTGTTTTCTTTTGTCGAAATGAGAATCAATCACCTCCAACCAGATTTTAATTTGATGAAAGGCAATCTTTATAATTTGGGCAGCGTTATCTCTTATTCCCCAGTGTGGAAAGCATATTTTGTATTTATCCAAATTTAAATCGATTAATTTTTGAATTGAAGAAAGATATATATCATATTCAAATACAGGTGGTGTCGCTGGACGAATATATATAGTTTCATCTGAAGGGAAATGATGACCACATGCTTCTCCGACAAAAAGAATGTCTTTAAATAGATAAGATTGGTGATGGGAAGAATGTCCTAAAGTTTCTATTACTGTTATAAGCCCATTTTCTAGCGATTCTTGATATTCAATTCGATCTTCAGGTACAGGTTCAATTTTTCCGTAGAATTCTGCTGCTTCACCTAACACTCTAAGGCTACCCTCCCAGAGTTTTTTAGGATTTATTAGATGCTTAATGCCTTTTGGATGGCATATTACTTTAGCTTCAGAGAAAAAGTTTAGCAATTTAGTAACCCCACCGGCGTGATCTATGTGGGGATGGGTTAGAAGGATATAATTAAGATCATTTTGTTTAATTTTTAAATTATCAAGGCTCTTCTTTAATGAGTTTATGAATACTGTAGGCCCTGGATCAACTAAAAAACATAGATCATCACTCCTATATACCCATGTATTTATGAAATTATCTAGATTTATGTATTTAAGATTTGAATCTATTGTTTTAATTTCCATAGTCAATAATTTCAAAGAATTTTATTAATAAAGATAAAAAATAAAAAATAAAAAGTTATGATTCATAGGCAGAACGAGGAGGAGCTATCCTTACTACTCTCGGCCTTTCAATTAAAGAGATTGCTCCCTCAGGGCAGAAAGCAGCACATATTCCACACCCTATACAACGATCCTCATCAGTTTCAGCTTTTCCTTCATCATTTAAATATTTGGCGCCGGAATAACATTTTTCAACACATGTCCCACATCCTTTACAGATATCATGGTCTACTCTTGCAATATAATTAGAAAGGTTTGATGTAATACCTCTTGCTTGTCCACAACAATCTGAGCAGCAGTTGCAAATACTATCTTCTTCCCGTTTGAAATCCATATTTGGATGATATGCTTTATGGACTAATCCATCTTTTTCAGATTTTTTTAAGATTTCTAGTGCTTCTTCCTTCGATATCATTCTAGCGAATCCTTGTTCAGTTGTATAACGAGCAGACTTTCCAAAAGTAAAACAATTTTCCCGCATATCAGTTTGTTTACATGGTTCTCCTACTAAATCACGAAAATGTCGGCAATAGCAATGGCCTACTGCAATCTCGTCAAATTTATTAATTATTTCTTCAACTTTTTGTGTAGATATTATCTTTTCTTCAGGTGCTTCTAATTCTTCATCTACCACAATCTTTATTTCTTTTCCAGATTCAAAATTTTCAGTATAAGGAACAGTTCTATCAATGGGGCGCATTGTCGGTAGAAATCGCTTTACAATAGCATCATAATTAGCTAACATTCTACCTCTAGATTCTTTATTTAAATTTAGATATAATTGTGCTAGTTCCTTTTCCCATTCATTATATTCAAGTTTTTTCATAAATGTATACTCATATACCCCTACATTAACAAATGGCATTAACCGATATACCATTATACCAGAACTACTTGGTTGATTCATAATTAATCCTTTTTTAGCTAGTACCTTAACATGCTCATTGATTTCATCTTCAGACATACCACTATTTTCTTTTAATTGCTCCATAGTTTGAGATCTTCGACCTTTAAAAACCATTATAAAATCTAAATGTTTTTCTTCAACAATATACTTTAATATTTCGACGGTATTATCGGTAACAGGAACGGGAGTTCCTCCAGCACTATTAATTACCTGAACAGCATTTCTATATTTTTCATCTATAACTTCTGACATTTTTCATCAATATTTTATTATTTTTCTTTCAAATTTGTTATATTATAAAATCTATATGCAATTTTAAAATTTCTCGTTAATCTATTTAATAATTTCCTTAAAATCTATATTTTTCATTCATAATATTTGAATGAATTTCCTTAGTTAGAAGCGTATATTCTGAACTCCCTGGTAAGAGAACATAAATTGGATCTTCAGTTTTACCAACATTGAAACCAATTTTTTTCATATCTGATTTTGAGATTTTATAAGTATTTGTTGTGGATAATTCAGATAAGAACCGTACAAAAAGAGGAATTGCATACGTAGGTAAATTTTCATTAAGTATTTTCACTAATCTATTAAAATTGAATTCTCTATGATTCTTATCTGAAAAAATTGATACCATTCCGGCTCGTCCTTCGGTGCCAGGTATTAAAACCCCATATACAGATGAATGTTCAATTTCTTCTAAAGAAGATATAACATCTTCAACCTCAGATGTGGATACGTTCTCTCCCTTCCATCGGAATGTGTCACCAACACGATCTACGAATTGCGCATGACCATATCCAATATTTCTAATCAAATCACCAGAATATAACCACATATCTCCCTCTTCAAAAGCATTTTCAAGAATTTTTTGTTTACTTGCTGATGTACTGGTATAACCCGCAAATGTATATGGGTCACGAATTTTCATAAGAAACAACCCCGTTTCACCCTCCTCAACTACTTGAAGAAAACCATTTTCTCCACGGATAGGTTCATCATTTTCAATATCATATTTAACGATGGCATAATCATTAAAGCAGATTCCAACGGTGCAATCCCGATTAAGATAATTACAAAACATTCCTTGCATTTCTGTCATTCCATAATGCTCATAGACCTCTCTTATGCCAAATCTCTCTTTAAATTCCTTCCACATCTCAGGTCTGAGCCCATTTCCAGCAATTTTATAGACTGTGTGTTTTCTATCGTTTGGACTTGGTGTTTGATTATATAAATATCGACAAATTTCGCCGATATAATTAAAACAAGTAGCATTAAATTTATTTATATCTTTCCAAAAGTTACTTACACTAAACCTACGTGCTAAAGCGACCGCAGATCCATTAATAATTGCTGAAGCCCAACCAATATGTAGAGCATTGCTATGATAGATTGGAAGAGAAATATAATAAATATCATCTGGTTGCATATTCAATGCCATTTTACCCCATCCTAGCATAGATCCTACCGTATGAACATTACGGATATGGGCTGCTTTTGGAAGCCCTGTCGTACCTGATGTAAATATGAAAACATACGTCTCTCTTCCTAAAATATCATTTGTGGTGGGAGGATTTTTAACATCTTGTTCTTTTACTTGAGCTTTAAAATCGATATATCCTTCTGGCATATCTCTTTCTCCTTTATCCTCAACAAAAAAGAGTTTATCTTCTTGGCTTAAATCTAGATCCTCTTTTACCTCTTCAAATGCATCTATAAGTTCTTCACCAACTAGATAGAATCTCACTTTATTTAGTTTTAAACTATGTCGAAGTGTTGTGGCTCTTTGCCTGGTGTTTATTAAAGAACCAATAGTACCTATTTTTGACATTGCCGCCATTATAAACATCAATTCAGGTCTATTTTCTAAGAAAACATTAATTATTTCCCCTTTTTCTACGCCTAAAGAGAGGAAGAAATTTGCATAACGATTGATCCACTCATTTAATTCCTTATAAGTATATTCTTGATCTTCATAAAGAAGTGCTTTATTCTGTGGAAATTTTACTGCATTACGTTCTAAACACTTTCCCAAGGAGACTTTTTTATCTGGTCCGATTTTCTCAAATTCATTTGGAATCAAAAAAGTATCTAAACGCCAAATTAATGATAATAATCCAAACACGTAGTCTTTGTATGTTATTCTAAAACCAGAAACAGATTTAGAAGTTACTTCTTTTTTTTCAATAGGACCAATATACTGCTCAAGTATCTTTAAAATCCCTAAATTTTCTATATAGCTCAGTAATTCATCTTCACCTTTAGAAGTAATTCGAAAATTTTTCTCTTCATATATCTCAAACTCTTCTATAAGCTGGTCCTCTTTTAATTTTTCTACCCACTGAGAGAATAATACTTTATTCATCCTATTTTCAATAGAATTTTTTGGATTATTGATTAATTCTTTCATTTTATGAGGTCCAAAAACACCAAGGGCAAATAAAATTATCTTATCGTAATTCTCCTTTTCTAAGTTTACCAAAATCGGTTCAGGGATTTTATATGGAATTGTATGTATCATTATCAGTTTATTTTTTTGTTATTTGAGAAGTATGCAATAAATAATAAATACCATTGATAGAGTAAATAAAAAATTAATACGTATAATTATTTACAATTCTAAAGTATTCGTTTTTGTAATTATTATCAGAATGTAATATGCTAAAAAAACAACACTTTACAAGCCCTCTGATATCTAGACTCGAGCAAGATTTAAGTGAAGGCAAGAAGTTCGCACTAAATGAGTTTTGGAAGAAAATTGAACAAACAATAAAGTTCCTAAACATCAATTCTCAAGCCATCATAAACAAAAAGTAATAAAGGATAATAAAGGATATGAGCATTATTATGAAGTATATTACATGGCGTAAACATCTTCCCGAAGGATTAATCTATTTAATAGGTTTTTAGTTACATATTAAAATAGCTAAATCTTCATTCTTAATCCATCATGGGCAAAAGATAAACCAGGATTTTTTTCTTCTAAATCATTACGTTCTTCGGGAGTTATACCTGCTATTAACTTATTAACATGCCAACTATGAAAGGAAGTGTGTGTAAGAATACATTTTGGAACATTTAATGTTCTCCAGAAAGCAATTGCTTCATATACAGAGAAATTAAACCATTGGACTCCATCAGGTAAGATCAAATCATCTAATGTACCTTCTAGAATGATGTAATCTAATTTAAGCTCTTTTAAACGCTTGATAGTTTTCTCTGGAGGTATAATACCATCACCTAAATAAGCAAATCTTTTTCTAGGAGTGGTAATAATATATCCAACACTATCGACTGAATGAGTGGTTTTTACAACTTCAAAAGTAGCATCAGGAAGCTCAATAAAAGTTCCATGTTTTAATGGGTGAAGATTAAATCTAGATCTAGCCCAAGCAAAATCTCTATCAAAATAACCTACATCTAAGGCCGGTAGATAAAGATCAATTCTATCTTTTTCCCAAATTCCGTGGGTGCCTAACTCTGGAAAAGGTGCTAGACCAAAGCAATGATCATAATGCCAATGCGTCAGAAATATTCTATCAATAAATTTGATACATTCCCTTTCGAGTTGGAATTCAACGTCAGGACTAGCATCAATTAAAATATTTTCTTTTCCTGTTATAACAATTGAAGCTCTCGTCTTTCTTAGCTTCGGATCTTTTCTTGCTTCCTCACATGTCCGACAAGAACAATGAAATGATGGGACTTGTATACACCCACTACTCCCGAGAAATATTAAATTGAGGCTTCTATTTCCTATATTTGATGCACCTAATATAAAAATATCCTCATACTTGTTAAGAACTTTTTTATTCTTTATATTAAAATTTCTCGATAATAATTAAAGTAATACCAGATTTTTGTGTAATTAATAATTTCTAAAAAACTGATCTTATAGGTTATATGATGAAAGTATTAGTTGTGTGGCCATTTCTAGCAGACTGGATAGCAAGTCAAAAAGATTTACTTCCAGAAAATATTGAATTAATTACACCGAAAAAAGGAACTGATGAGGAGATAGAGCGCCTCGCTCAAGATGTTGATATTATTGTGTGTACCCGTTTATCTGTTGCTGTTGTTAAAGGGGCTAAAAATTTAAAACTCATTCAAAAAACTGGAGCGGGTGTGGATGCTTTACCATTTGATGCAATAGGCGATGATATTTTTGTAGCAAATACCTCAGGAGCAAATCCTGTTCCTTTAGCTGAAGGAGCAATAAGTTTGCTTCTTGCATTAGCTAAACGTGTAGTTCAACGAAACAAACTATTTCCAGAGATTGATCGTCAACGAGGAACCGAATTACGAGGAAAAAAGGTAGGAATAATTGGATTGGGTCATATTGGTGTCGAAATAGCAAAACGACTACAAGCTTTCGAAATGAAAATATTAGCTATAAAAAGAAGAAAATCAATAGACTTACAAAATGAGATGAAACTTGAATTTTTAGGTGGTCCTGAAGATCTTGATTATGTTCTCTCTGAATCTGATTTTATTGTTGTTATTGTTCCACTAACTCCCGCAACGCGAGGGATGATCGGAGAACGTGAAATAGGTTTGATGAAACCATCAGCTTATTTAATTAACGTTGCAAGAGCAGCTATTATTGACGAAAAAGCTTTATATTTTGCCCTTAAAGAAAATAAAATAGCGGGAGCAGCCCTGGACGTTTGGTGGAATCCGCATTGGTGGGATCCAAAATGGAATCCAGAGATTATTAAACCATCGAGGTATCCTTTTTGGGAGTTATCTAATGTAATTGCTACGCCCCATAATATCGGATATGGCGATTATACTGGATTTTCTGAAGAACCTCTTAAAATAATTGCTGAAAATATCTATAATATAGCTAAGGGAAAACCTCCTATAAATCAGGTTGATAAAGAGCATCAATACTAAACCAATTGATCAAAACTCTATTATTCTTAACTTTAGAATTTCTCGAGAAAAATTAAAGTAATACCAAATTTTTGTGCAATTAACAATTTTTAGAGAATGGATTTTAATTATGAGTGAAAATAATATCGAAGAAGAAGAGAGCAATATTAAAATAATTAACACTGGTTGCTGCCATGACTGTGGAGGTCGCTGTACTCTTAAAGCCCATGTTAAAGACGGCAAAATAATACGTTTTGAAACAGATAATGGTGAAGAACCCCAATTACGGGCATGTTTACGCGGGAGAGCATATAGACAAAAAATTTATCATCCTGATAGGTTAAAGTATCCCATGCGTCGTATTGGAGAACGAGGTAAGGGTAAATTTGAGAAAATTTCCTGGGATGAGGCATTAAATATAGTAGCGAATAAAATGAAAGAAATAAAGGAGAGATATGGAAATTCTTCAATATTGTTTGTTCCAGGAGCAGGAAATCAAGGTATGCTTCATGGTGTAACACCTTCAGGTTTAATGCTTAATCAATTTGGAGGTTATACACGGATGTGGGGAGCACCCTCCTATGAAGGTGCCCTTTTTGCGTCCATGGCTACCTATGGAACCATGACGACTGGAAATGCTCGCGAAGATTTACTCAACTCAAACCTTATCATTATGTGGGGTTGGAATCCAGCCAACACTATTTGGGATCCAGGTACACCTTTAATGTTTGCTAAAGCAAGAGAAAAAGGCATTAAAATTATTAATATTGATCCAGTTTTTACGGATTCAGCAGCTATTTTAGCAGATCAGTGGATCCCAATTCGTCCAGGCACTGACGCTGCAATGCTTAGTGCAATGGCATATGTAATTATTACTGAGAACCTTCAAGATCAGAATTTTATTGATAAATATACCGTTGGATTTGATAAATATAAAAATTATATATTAGGTGAAGAGGATGGGATTCCTAAAACACCGCAATGGGCAGAAGAGATTACTAAAGTCCCAGCAAACACAATAATAAACTTAGCTAGAGAATATGCTACTAATAAACCGGCAGCTCTTATGGCAGGATGGGGTCCTGCTCGAACTGCAATGGGAGAACAGTATTCAAGAGCTGCTAATGTACTTTGTGCAATTACGGGTAATATTGGTATTAATGGTGGATATGCCTCCGGTTTTATGCGGGCATATTATAGTAGAGAGAGTGTTGGTTCAGCAGGTAGGAAAAAATCAGGGCCAATAAAAGAAGAAGAAAAAAAGGAGATGGAAAGGAAGCAAACTCCGAGAGGAAATCCAGTGGATTTCAGAGCTCCTCCTCGTAAAGATGCTTTATATAAATTAAGAGGGGGAACGAATCCTGTGAGCACTCGTATTCATTTTAATGAGTATTATGATGCAATATTACAAGGGAAAAAGGGTGGATTTCCTGCAGACTTGAAAATGGCATATATTGTCGCAGAAAATCGTTTAAATCAATATAGCAATGTTAATAAGGGTGTCAAGGCATTAAAATCTCTTGAATTTATTGTAGTCCTCGAGCAATTCATGACTCCGACTGCTAAGTTCGCAGATATTTTATTACCAGTAAATACATTTATGGAACGTAATGATATAGCAGTACCATGGCTCGGATCACCTTATTATATTTATTTAAATAAAGCAATCGATTCGCTATATGAATCAAAATCAGATCTAGAAATTTGTAAAGAGTTAGCACAAAAATTGGGTGTTGACCCAGGTTTGTTAAATTTAACTGAAGATCAAATTTTACGGATGTTTACTTCTCCTCGTAAGGATATAAAGAGCTATGATGAGATGAAAAGAGACGGATTTTATAAAGTAAAGGTAGAGGAACCCTTTGTTGCATTTAAAGAACAAATCGCAGATCCAGAAAATAATCCTTTCCCTACATTATCAGGAAAAATCGAGATATATTGTGACCATATTGCAGAATTAAATATTCCAAAAATGCCACCGATTCCTAAATATTTAAGTCATGAAGAACATTATAATGCTCCTCTAGCAGATAAATATCCACTGCAGCTGCTTACTCCCCATAATAAAAGAAGAACTCATTCAAGTTTAAGCATGATTCCATGGTTAGAGGAAGTAGAACCTCATAGAGTATGGATAAACCCCAAAGATGCTAAAGCAAGAAAGATTGAACACGGGGATATGGTTGATATTTTTAATGATAGAGGGAGAGTTCGGATTCCTGCCAATGTTACTGAACGAGTGATACCTGGAGTGGTAGTAATCTATCAAGGAGCATGGTATAATCCAAATGAAGAAGGTGTTGATATTGGAGGGTGTGGAAACGTTCTGACAAAAGATTCCCGATCTCCTGGAGGCGCATTTCCCATGAATAGTGCCCTGGTTCAAGTTGAATTATATTCAAAATCGGAGGGGAAATCATGATGCAAATGGGATTTTATTTTGACCAAACAAGATGCACAGGGTGTTTTACATGTTCAATTGCATGTAAAGACTGGAATGATATTGATGCTGGACCAGAAAATTGGATGCGTATAACTGCAATTGAAAAAGGAACGTTTCCTAATTTGTCTCTTTCTTATCTAGCTATAGCTTGTAATCATTGTGCTGATCCACCATGTGTAAAGGCATGCCCTGTGAATGCTATAACGAAACGAAAAACAGATGGTATAGTAATAGTGGATGAAAATTTATGCTTAGGTAAAACTGAGTGCGGAGCTAAATGCCTAAAGGTCTGCCCTTGGGATTCACCGCAATTTAATTCGGATGAAAATGCTAAAATGAGAAAATGTAATTTATGTATCGATAGGTTGGAAGAAGGAAAACAAACAATATGTGTTGAGGCCTGCCCTATGTATGCTTTAGATGTAGATTCGATTGAAAAATTACAAGAAAAATATGGAAATAATCATATAGCGGAAGGATTTAAGGATAATGAGAAAATTCGACCCTCAATAATTTTTAAACCAAAAAAATAAAAGATGTGATTAAAATGGAAGAGAAATATATAGTAAAAACTAAATCTGGAAGAATTAAGGGATATTTTAATAGAGGAGTAATGAAGTTTAAAGGAATTCCATATGCTGCTCCACCAATAGGTAACTTACGCTTCAAACCTCCAGTTCCCGTTAAGCCTTGGGATAAGATACAGGATGTATCGAATTATAGTCCGGTATGTCCTCAACCTCCATCAGCTCTTGAAGAAATGTTTGTAGAACCCTTTCCTCAGAGTGAAGAAAATTCATTAACCCTGAATGTATGGACAAAAGGTTTAGATGATAAAAAACGTACAGTAATGTTTTTTATTCATGGAGGAGCATTTCGAACTGGTAGTGGTCGAGCGTTAGACGGCTCACGTTTAGTTCTTAGGGGAGATGTTGTGGTTGTTAGTTTTAATTACCGTCTTGGTCCTTTTGGATTTCTTTATATGCCTAATGTACCTGATGTAAGTGCAAATGTTGGGTTGCTTGACATGGTTGCTGCGCTCAAATGGGTAAGAGAAAATATTACTCAATTCGGGGGAAATCCTGAAGATATTACTATATTCGGAGAGTCTGCGGGAGCTTTCGCTGTAAATTGTTTACTTGCAATGCCAGCTACTAAAAGCTTGTTTAAAAGAGCTATTGTGCAATCTGGTTATGTAAACAAATTTAGTTGCCAACCTTCAAATGGAATAAAAACTTATGAAACTTTACTTGAGAGATTAGGTATTAAAAAAGGAGATATAGAATCCTTACGGAGAGTTCCTTTTGAAAAGATTACTGAAAAATTAAGCAGTTTTGGAGACATTTCTCAAGGTGTTATCAATTTTACTCCTACGATTGAAAAAAATACGTTACCTGAAAATCCCTATAAAGCTATTAAAAATGGTTTTGCTAAAGATATAGATTTATTTGTTGGTTCTAACTTAAATGAAACTACGATGTTCACACGTTGGTTGGCTGGAGAAAGTAATATTACAGAAGAAAGGTTAGTGAGAAATGTAAATGGTATAATGCGATTAATTGAGCAAGATGGAGCAAAATCTAAAGAATTAATAAAAGTTTATAAAAAAACAAGAAAAACACCAGGAGATATCTTTGATGCCATAAATACTGATTATCAGTTTCGCATTCCTTCTATTCGTCTTGCGGAAGCACAATCTCAACATCAACCAAATACATTCATGTACCTTTTTGCTTGGAAAACACCTTGGGAGGGAGGGAAATATGGGGCAATGCATGCATTAGATCTTTCATTTGTTTTCGGAATCTTGACGGATAAAAATAGAGGTATATATGCAAAAAAAACTGAAGAAACTTTGAAGTTGTCAGAACAAATGATGGATGCGTGGCTATCTTTTGCTCGTACAGGAAATCCCAATCACGGTAATATCCCTCAGTTGACCCCTTATGATTTAAAAAAGAGAGCAACAATAATATTTGATAAAGAGGTTACAATTGAAAATGATCCTTATAGTAATGAAAGAACCGCATGGGTAAACATCTTATAATATTTATGTATCTTAATCTTATAATATTTATATTATTCATATTAATAGATAGTAAAATTTGAAGTGGGAGTAATGAAAGAAAACTTAATTGTAGAAATAACTCATGGCAAAGTACGCGGATATAAAAGACGTGGGGTTATTAAATTCAAAGGAATTCCCTACGCAGCACCACCGATAGGGAATCTTCGGTTTAAACCTCCTGCTCCTGCTGAACCGTGGAGTGACGTGCTAGACGCATCGAATTTCAGCCCGATCGCACCTCAACCTCCCCCTAATATCGAAAATCAATATGCTAGTGAAATGGAAAAAAGCGAAGCTGAATGTTTAACTTTAAACATATGGACTAAGAGTCTTGATAATCAAAAGCGCCTAGTAATGTTTTGGATACATGGAGGGGGTTTCACAACAGGAAGCGGAGCTGGATCAGATGGGGCTCGGTTAGTACTTAGAGGAGATGTAGTTGTTGTTAGTATCAATTACCGTCTCGGACCTCTTGGATTCCTTTATATGCCTGATATCCCTGATGCTACTGCGAATGTTGGAATGCTTGATATGATTGCAGCACTTAAATGGGTAAAAGAAAATATAGAGAAATTTGGTGGAAATCCATATAATGTCACTATTTTTGGTTGTTCTGCTGGAGGTTTCGCTGTTACAACTTTACTCGCAATGCCAGCAGCTAAAGGATTATTTCATAGAGTAATTGCACAATCGGGAGCTGCGCATAAGTATAGTTTTGATCCAGCCGTTGGTGTAAGTAATTATGAGCATTTAATTCAAAAACTAGGAATTGAAAAAGGGGATATTGACGCTCTGCGTAAAGTTCCTTATGAATATCTTATTAAAAACATGAAAAGAGCAAAGTGGAGAAACAAAGGTGTGCTCACTTGGGGTCCTGTAATTGATAATGTTACATTACCAGAACATCCTATAAAAGCGATTAGAAAGGGTTCTGCCAAAAATATCGAATTATTAACAGGAACTACTTTAGATGAATTTAAGTTATGGACCGCAATAACACCTGATCAAATCGAAATAAATGAAGAAAAATTATTTAAAAGAGTGAATCGAATTATGAGTTTTATGGACCAAGATGAAAATAAGGCTAAACAAATGATCGAACTTTACAGTCAACAAAGAAAAACACCCAGGGATATCCTTGATGCGATCCGTACTGATTATGAGTTCCGTATACAAGCTATTCGTCTTGCTGAAGCTCAATCTCAACACCAACAGAACACTTACATGTATCTTTTCTCATGGAAGAACCCATACAAAGGAGGAAAATTTGGGGCAATGCATGGCCTTGAAGTATGTTTTGTTTTTAATACTTTATGGGATAGAGATGTACCAATGATTGCTCGTAAAACTGAAGAGAGTCAAGAATTATCCGAAAAAATGATGGATACATGGATCTCTTTTGCTCGTACAGGAACTCCAAATAATAAGAGTATTCCTAAAGTACCTCCTTACGATTTAGAAAAACGCGCTACAATAGTTTTTGACAAGGATGTTAAGATACAGTATGATCCTTATGGAAAGGAAAGAGAAGTTTGGGAAGGTATTTTATAGAATACTTAATTTTTATAAGCAAATAAAAAAATGAAAAATAAATTAAGTTGTTTTAAATGGAAGAAGAGATCATAGTAGATACAACACATGGTAAGATAAGGGGATATAGTAGAAGAGGTGTCATTAAATTCAAAGGGATTCCTTATGCTGCTCCTCCTATAGGAAGTCTCCGTTTTAAAGCTCCAGCTCCAGTTGAACCTTGGAGTGGTGTGCTTGATGCAACACAATTTAGTCCTGTTTCAATTCAACCACCTTCAAACCTCGAATTCGGAGAACCTATGCCACAGAGTGAAGCTGAATGTTTGACTTTAAACGTATATACCCAAAAATTAGATAATGGTAAAAGACCAGTAATGTTTTGGATCCATGGAGGAGGATTCATCACAGGTAGTGCTGTTATTTATGATGGAGCACGGTTAGTTCTTAGGGGAGACGTGGTTGTGGTTAGTATTAATTATCGTCTTGGATATCTTGGTTTTTTCTATATGCCAGATATGCCTGATACAACTGCTAATGCGGGATTACTTGATATGATTGCAGCACTTGAATGGGTTAAAAAGAATATCTCAAAATTTGGAGGAGATCCTAATGATGTCACTATTTTTGGGGAATCCGCAGGTAGCATGGCAGTTGCTACCTTACTTGCTATGCCTTCGGCTAAAGGTTTGTTTCATAGAGCTATCCTCCAATCTGGAGCTGCAAGTAAATTCGGTTTTAATCCTAACTCTGCGATTAAAGTTTATGAAGAATTAATTCAAGAATTAGGTGTTGAAAAAGGAGATATTGAGGCGTTACGGAAACTTCCAGCCGAAAAATTAATCGCACCAGAGATAGATAGAAATGGATTTGGAGCACGTGGATTAAGAGTGGGACCGGTTGTAGATAAAAAAACTTTACCAGATCACCCATTAAACGCTATATCTAAGGGATTTGCGAAAGATATCGATGTATTCATCGGATCGAATTTGGATGAAAACAAACTATTTTTGATGTGGAACCCGAAGGCTTTAGAACTTACAGAAGAACGATTATATAAAACTGTAAATGAAATTATGCGATACACAAAACAGAAAGAAAGGAAAGCTAAGGAGATAATAGATGGATATAGAGAATTAAGAAAAACCCCTAGAGATATCGTGGATGCGATATTAGCGGATTATACCTTTCGGATCCCATCTATTCGTCTTGCTGAAGAACAATCTAAGTATCAAAAAAACATTTATATGTATCTTTTCACTTGGCAGAGTCCTATACGTGAGGGGAAGTGTGGAGCAATGCATGCTCTTGATCTTCCTTTTGTATTCAATCTTTTATTCGATAGGGATGTAGGCGTATTCCCCCGTAAAACAGAAGAAACTCAGAGATTATCCGAACAAATGATGGATACTTGGATTGCGTTTGCTCGTTTAGGCAACCCAAATCACGAGAATATTCCAGAATTACCTCCTTATGATAAAGAACATAGAGCAACAATACTCTTTGATAAAGAAATTACAATCGAACAAGATCCTTATAGAAATGAAAGAGTATTGTGGGATGATATTTTTTAACGATCTCAAATATTTAGAGTTAAATTCTTCTTTTTTTTATTCTTTTTTTAGTAAATTTTTTTCAAGAAAGCTTTAAAGATTTGAGAAAATTTTAATATAATTTGAAGAACTATTTTTAAACGTAATGAAAGAATCATTAAATCTCAATTTTGATTCAATTAGTCCTTCTGCCAAATCGTTGCTTTTGACTAAGGCATTAACGACTATTCCTTTTGCAAAAGAAGCAGCCGCATTGATTTGGGGCGATCAGGACATACAAGGTATACAGGAAAGATTATCTTCAATTGGCTTCTTGATGAGACTTATTCATTTTGAAAAAAGGTATTCTTCTGTTGATAAGGGGCTGAATGAAATTGGGATAAAAAATATTCTTGAATTTTCTTCAGGTTTTTCTTTTCGTGGTTTAAATATGTGTAAGGATCCAGGTATTTTTTATATAGATACTGATCTACCCGAAATGATTAAAATTAAAAAGAAAATTGTACAGGAATTAACCACAAGATATTGTAATTATCCCGTAAACAATTTATTACTGTTGGCTTTGAATGTATTTGATAACAATGCTTTTACCGAAATTGTAAACCGGTTTCCACCTAATCCAATAGCAATTGTGAATGAAGGATTATTGGTTTATCTCGATGAAAAACAAAAACGAAGATTATGTGAAATTGTCTATAATTTATTGAGTAAAAGAGGAGGCAATTGGATAACCGCAGATATCTATATAAAAAAAGATCCTGAAGATGTTGAGATAAGTGGCTTCTATGATGAAAAGGGAAAAAGATTTATTTCAGAACATCAAGTTAAAGAAAATAAATTTGAAAGTTTTGAAGTAGCAGAAAAATTTTTTAAAGATTGTGGCTTTGATATATATAAAAAAATTGATATTCCCTCTAGTCAGTTAAATTCAATAAAATTTCTAGCAAAAATTCCAAGACATGAATTAGAGGAAATTAAAGGAAGGAAAAATACAAGAGAAACTTGGATTTTAAAGACTAATGATTCTTCCGAAGAAGTTAGATGAAAGATTTGATATTATATCTTCTGATTTAGAAAATTCTAATTATAGTAATTCTTTTTCATAATAGGTCCTTTAATTAATAACAAAATTTAATTTTGAAGAGAAAATTAGGTGTAAAAATGTCAGAAAATAAAAATTTTGAACATGTAAAAATCGAAAAAGTTGAAGAAGGAAATTATGCTGTTT
>JBHLOJ010000174.1:0-4611 GCA_048940605.1 Promethearchaeota archaeon | reverse complement strand
ATCATTGGAATTGGGGCGAGTCCTGGAATAACTAATTTGATGGCTGTAATTGCCTGTTCTAAACTTGATGTTGTCGATGATCTCATTACAGCATGGGGCACAAGTATTACTGAGAAAGTGGGAGAAGAACCGAAATATTATGTACCTGCGAGACTATTTTATAAGAAGTATAAAGACATGCCAATTATAGCAAACGCAGCTACGATGCATCTTTTTTATGAGACATTAGAAGAAATCCCAACATACAAAAATGGGAAATTAATTGATATTAAACCTTTAACTGATGCAGAACCTTACCAATTTCCTGAATTTAAGGACACTTATGTATGTCATATCGGTCATCCTGAGCCTGTAACACTCCCAAGAGTATTAAAGGTAAAATCAGTTTCAAATTTAATGTATATGGGTAAGAAAGTAACAGAAATAATTCGTAAATATACTCAGAAAATAAATAATCAAGAGCTCAGCGTAAGTGAGGCCTCAGTTAAATTTTATGAGGAATTAAGAGACAGAACAAGGGATTCAGAAATGATTAATGAGTATATAGGTATGCCTCCTGGATTAAGTGTTATTGCAACTGGAACAAAAGATGGAAAGAGAAAAAAAATCGCAATTGCTAATGAAAAGGTTCCTGTCGGAGGGATGGCAGGAGTAACCGGAGTTCCATTGGCCATTGCTGCAGAAATGATCATCAAAGGGGAAATTACTAAAAAAGGAGTTCTTACTCCAGAAGAAGCTTTCACTGATCCAATGGAGTTCCTTAATAGATATGCTAAATATTGTGGGAAAAACTTTTCAGGAGAAGATGTTTTACTTATAAAAGAAGTTGATCTTTAAAAATATGACGTCTAATCGCTCACTATAAATTATGAATGTAATTTTTTAAATTAGAAGAAAAGTTATAAAATACAAAATAAAGAATATAATATCATTATGATAGAAAGATCAAAAGATAAGATTTTAGAAAAAGCATTTGAATTAGGTCAGAAATTTGAAAAAAAAAATACTGGTTGTGCTCAGACGTCAATAGCTGCTATATTTCAGGCCTTAGGAATCTGGAATGATGATGTATTCAAAGCCGGAAGTGGACTTGCTGACGGTCTAGGTCTTACGGGAGACGGAACGTGTGGTGCTCTTGTAGGAGCATCTATGGTAATTAGTTACCTTTTTGGAAGAGAATATAAAGATTTTGGCGATATGTATAAATCCAGGCCATCTTATAGGCTTGTTAAGAAACTTCATGATAAATATGTTGAAAAATACGGTTCTTGCAGATGCCATAATGTTCAAGAATCGTTAGTGGGTAGAACTTATAATTTGTGGGATCCAAAAGATTTTGAGGCTGCCTTCGAGTCTAACACGATCGAACATTGTTCAAAAGTCGTAGGAACGGCTGCGAAACTAGCTACTGAGATAATTTTAGATGCAGGATTTACTCCAGAATGAAATTTTTATTTTATCAATAAAATTAGGGGGATTATTTATGGTTAAAAAGAATTTGGAATTAAAATTTGATGAAAAAGTTAAGGAATTAGAAGCAGAATTGCCAAGTAAGACTGTAGGTGTTAACTGTGCTGAGTTAACATTAACAAGTGTCCTAGAGGTACTTGGAATCAATAACTATATGTTTCATAACGTTATCAAACCTTTAGCTGGGGGATTTGGAGGTTATAAGTCAAGGAAAGGATGGATGGGCGCTTGCGGAGCTGTAGCAGGAGGATGTGCTGCAATTGGAGCAATATTGGGTGGAAAGAAAATAATGGATGATGAAACGATGGCTCAGGCTTATTTTAAAGCTGCTAAATATTGTAGAGAATTTGAAAATCAATTTGGCTCTGTTGTATGCTCAGAACTATGCGGATATGATTTTAGTGACCCAGAAAATTATTTAAAATATAGAGAAGATGGTATTTGGGCAAAAACTTGTTACAAATTTGTAGTTTGGGGTGTCGATAATATACGAAAATTAAATCAAGAAGAATTAAAAGAAAAATGGGAATAGATTAATAAGGGATTTTTTCATTGCTTTGTTCTTTTTGAAATTAAAAATTTTTTATACTAATGATTGTATATTAAAATTATTCAAAGGTAAGTTATTATTTTAAAGAAAAGTGGTAATAAAAATGGTTAATGAAGAAGAATCTCGTTTCTGTCCTTACTGTGGTATTGCCTTGGAGCATCCTTATTGGGCTCATGTCCAAGCAGAGCATCCTGAGAAATATACACAGAAAGAAACATGGATAAAATTATATCAAGATTATACTGGTTTAGGAATGGATGAATCTACATCATTAATGGTTATATCAGAACTATTCAACGCAACTCAGGAAGAAATTAAATCTTTCTTGAAAAATGCAAAAGTAATAGAATAAAATTAAGTTAATAAAAAATTTTTAAAATAAATAAGTATAAAAGATAAAATCCATTTCAAATCTACAATTGTTATTAAAACTCTTCTTCCTCTTCGCTTTCCTTAAGTAAACCTGCTTGTTTTAATAAATCCTCGACACTATCTCGAGCCTTAATAACTTGTTCATTTTCTTGGAGGTTTAGTTGTTCAATCATAGAATCAGAAAATTCCATAAGTTTACTAATCGCTTCACTGGAAAATTCCTTTACTTTTTCTGAGGTTTCTTCAATAAAATCTTTTCCAGATTCCCCGAAAACACTACCAACAAAATCAGTGAGAGCGCTATTAATCTTATCAATGAAATTTTCTTTTTCTTCTCCTTCTTCACTCATGTTAATTTACCTCATTTTTAATTAATTACTTAGTATAATTTTATTAAATATTAAAACTCATATGCTAATGAATATTGATAATTTAGGTTTTAAAATCATGTAATATTTTTGGGTATAGGAGAAAAAATATGAGTGAAACTCATTTTTTACATGGATTTCTTAACCCAAAAAGCGTTGCTTTTTATGGTGCTAATAACAAAGGTAGTTCTTTGGCAGCTATTCAAATTATGAATTTGATTAAATCTAACTATGATGGGAATATATATCCCATTCATTTAAATTTGGATTCGGTTATGGGATATAAAGCATATAAATCAATATTTGAACTACCAGAGATTCCTGAGTTAGTTATAATTGTTTTATCTGCAAAATTAGTGCCAAAAATTTTTGAAGAATGTGGAGAGAAAGGAGTAAAAAAGATTATAGTGACTTCTGGGGGATTTAGGGAATTAATGGGGAGTCGTAAAAATATGCTTACAGAAGAACTTAATTCAATTGCAAATAAATATAATATCAGATTCATAGGTCCTAACTGCTTAGGTGTGTTCAATAACTGGTATGGAACAAGGAAGGAGAATTTAGCATTTAATACTTCCATTTGGGAACATATAAAAAAAGGAAATTTTTCAATAGCTTCTCAAAGTGGTACACTTTCAAGTCACATTTGGTTTGATCCAGAAAGTGTGGATGTGGGTTTAAGTAAATCCATTTCAGTGGGAAATGAAGCAAATATTGATTTAGTTGACTGTTTAGAATATTACAAAGAAGATAAAGATACAAAAGTAATAGGATTATATATTGAAGAACTAAAACGTGGAAAAAGATTTATAGAATTAACAAGTGAGATTACTAAGAAAAAACCTATTATTGCAATATATGTTGGAGGATCAGAAGCAGGAAATCGAGCTCTTGTGAGCCATACAGGATCATTAGCAGGCAATGCTAACATCTTTAATGCGGTCTTTAAGGAGACAGGAATAATACAAACTGATTACGTCCAAGAATTTTTAGATATCGCATTGATTTTTTCTAGAGGCCTTTTTCCTAAAGGAAATAGACTTGGGATCATAACAAACTCAGGGGGACCGGGAGCAATGGTTGCAAATAACGCAGAAAAGAAAGGTTTAGTTGTCCCAGAGTTATCTGAATCTCTTCAGACTCAACTGATGGAGATCTTACCCTCCAATGCAAGTGCAAGAAATCCAGTAGATTGCGCTTTTGATATGAATTTGCCTTATTTCTATATCACCATACCTGAAATTTTAATGAAATCTGGTGAGATTGATATGATCATTCAATATGGTGTTGTAGGATTTCAAGATGTATTAGATAATTATCTTAAATATGATAAAATTGCTAATTACGCAGACTTTAAACATCAATCAGCTGAAGTTATGGACTCTTTAGTCCAAAAATTATTAATTCCTACTATGAAAAACTCAGAAAAATACTCTATTCCTATATTATATGTAAATCCTATGAGCTTTACAAGTCCTTGGTCTAAAAGATTAAGAAAAAATGGTGCACTGTTGTTTAAATTATGGGATAGACCTGTAAATGCGCTAGCAAAAGTATGTGAATATATTGATTATTACAAGAGAAGCATAAATAAATAAAGTGTTGTTTATGAATTTGTATCAATTTTTTTTTTTAAAACCATTGAACAGGTAATTCATATCCTTCTGGGAAGGGAGATTTATATTTTTTTTCCTTGAAAGTGTTATTAAATTCTTCATGTGCCCTTTTAACTAATTCTGGATTATTTAGAAATTCTAAAGCTGTTAAGCAAATGATTTGAGCCGCTTTAATCATACCTTTATGTCCTATACTCATTCCTGAAGTAGCAACATTTTGCCAAGAATGTCCTGG